>MNDR01000020.1 GCA_001915025.1 Gemmatimonadetes bacterium 13_2_20CM_2_65_7 | reverse complement strand
AGCGGCCGCGGATCATCGTGCCCGCCGAGGCCGTGCGATCCGACGGCGGCCGCTCGGTCGTCTGGATCGTCCGGAACGGACGGTTACAGAGTCGTGACGTTGACGCAGGTCCGGTCAGCGGTAATTTCCGCGAGATTCGTTCTGGGCTTTCGGGCGGCGAGCAGCTGCTGGTGGGCGGTGTTGAAACTCCCAAGGAAGGCCAGCGCGTAAAGACCGCGCCGTAGCTCGTCACAGTCCAACATTCCAACATTCCAACGGTCCAACACATGGCCTTAGTCGAAATCCGCGATGTCTACAAGTCGTTCCAGCGTGACACCCAGAAGATCGACGTCTTCACCGACTTGAGTCTCGATATTGCGTCGGGCAGCTTCACGGCGCTGATGGGGCCGTCGGGCTCCGGCAAGTCGACGCTGCTCAATCTCATCGCCGGGCTCGACAAGCCGACGCGAGGCACCGTCCGCGTCGGTGGCGCCGACGTCGGCGCGATGTCGGCCGGACAGCTCGCGGCTTGGCGTGCGCGCAACATCGGCTTCGTGTTCCAATCCTTCAACCTGCTGCCGGTGCTCACCGCATATCAGAACGTCGAGCTGCCGCTCCTGCTCACGAACCTCTCGAAAAAAGACCGCGCCGAGCGGGTACGCCTAGCGCTCGACGTCGTGGGACTCTCGGACCGGGCCGATCATTACCCGCGGCAGCTGTCAGGCGGTCAGGAGCAGCGTACCGCGATCGCACGCGCCATCGTTGCCGATCCGACGTTGATGCTGCTCGACGAGCCGACCGGACAGCTCGATGCCAAGAGCTCGCAGGAAGTGTTGACGTTGCTCCAGCGCCTTAACAACGAGTTCAACAAGACGATCGTGATCGTGACGCACGACGCTCACGCCGCCGATCGCGCCAAGTCGGTGTTGCACCTCGAGAAGGGCGACCTCATCGAGAAGGCGGCGGTGGCGTGAAATATCTGCCGCTGGTATTGGCGAATCTCGGCCGCCATAAGCGCCGCACGATTCTGACGATCGCGAGTGTGGCGCTCGCGCTGTTCTTGTTCGCCTCGTTGCGCACGGTCGTCACGACACTCGACGCGGGATCGCGATTCGGCGGCGCGCGGCGGCTCGTCGCCTTGAACGCCACGGGGCTCGTGTTCCCGCTGCCGCTGGCGTACGCCAACCGTATCAAAGCGATGCCCGGCGTGCACAGCGTGAGCTGGGCGAACTGGTTCGGCGGGCGCTACGGCGACGGCAAGCGCTTCTTCGCCAACTTCGCGGTGGACCCCGTGTCGTATCTCGCGATGTATCCGGAGATCGTGATCCCGCCGGATCAGAAGCAGGCATTCCTGCAAGACCGGACGGGGGCATTGATCGGCAAGCGACTATTGAGCGAATTTGGCTGGAAGCTTGGACAAAATGTCACGCTCCAGGGCACCATTTTCCCCGGCGATTGGACGTTCACGGTTCGCGCTATCTACACACCGACCGACCCGGCGATCGGCGACGACGTGCTGATTTTTCATCACGAGTACTTCGACGAGCGCATCGGCCGCGCCGGGATCGCCGGGTGGTACATCGTGGAGATCGACGACCCCAGCCATTCGCCCGCCATCGCGAAGGAGATCGACGACGCATTCCGGAACTCGAGCTCGCCGACCAAGACCGGGACCGAGCGGGAGTTTCAGGCGAGTTTCGCGACCATGTGGGGCAACGTCAGCTTGCTGATGGGCACGATCGGCCTGGCGGTCGTGTTCGCGATCCTGCTCGTTACGGCGAACGCGATGATGATGAGCGCCCGTGAGCGCACCGGCGAAGTCGCGGTGCTGAAGACGATCGGCTTCTCTGATCGGCTGCTGTTCGGTCTCGTGATGCTCGAAGCCGGCGTACTGGCGCTGACCGGCGCGTTTCTGGGTCTCGGCGGCGCCAAGCTGCTCTATAAGGCGACCAACTTCAACGCGGCGGGCTTCCTGCCGGGATTCAACGTCACCGCGGCGACGCTCGTCCTCGGCGCGGCCGTCGCCGTCGTGCTGATGCTCGCGAGCGGGCTGGTGCCGGCGCTGCGCGCGGCACGCCTCCCGATCGTTCAGGCGTTGCGGCACGTCGAATGAAAATCCCAATCCTCTATAACGTGCGCAGCATGTTGCAGCGGCCGTACTCCACGGCATTGACCGCGCTCGGCATCGCGCTCGTCGTGGCCGTATTCATCGGCATGCTCGCGCTGGCAAACGGTTTTCGCGTCGCGCTGGCGCGCACCGGCTCGAACGGCAACGTGCTCGTGTTGCGCAAGGGCGCCGATTCCGAGCTGTCGAGCGGGGTGGGGCGGGACGTGGCCAGCATGATCGCCGCGTCGCCGCACGTCGCGACCGGACCCGATGGCCGGCCCCTCGTCTCCCCCGAGGTCTATGTCCTCGTGCCGATGGGTAAGGTCTTCGATACGACGAAAATGGCGAACGTCGTGGTGCGCGGCGTGAGTGACCAGGCCTGGATCGTTCGCAGCAACGTGCGCGTGGTCGACGGCCAGCGGCCTGCCTCGGGCCGTGCCGAGATCTGCCTGGGCGAGCGTCTGGTCGCGCGCTTTCCGCACACCGGCATCGGGCAGACGATGCATTTCGCAGGTCGCGACTGGACCGTCACGTGTCACTTCACCGCCGCCGGCTCTGCGTTCGAATCGGAGGTTTGGGGCGAAAACGAGCAGTTCATGCCCGTGTTCCGGGGCGACGTGTTCCAATCCATCACGTTCCGCCTCAAGGACCCGGCGGCGTTCGAGGACGCCCGGCGCTCGCTGCAGGACGACAAGCGCATGACGGTTGACGCGCACCGCGAGTCTGAGTTCTACGCGCAGCAGTCGCAGCTGCTGGGACGCATCCTCGCGATCCTCGCCTGGACCATCACCAGCATTATGGCGGTCGGCGCGGTATTCGGTGCGGTCAACACGATGTACGCCGCCATCGCGGCGCGCCAACCGGAGATCGCCGTGCTGATGACGATTGGCTTCAAACCGGGGAGCGTGCTCACGAGCTTTCTCGCGGAGTCGGGGCTGATCGCGGCGATCGGCGGCATTATCGGCTGCCTTCTCGCGTTGCCGATCAATGGCCTGGTCACGAGTACGACCAATTGGGCGAGCTTCAGCGAAATCGCATTCAGCTTCCGGGTGACGCCGTTACTGCTGCTCAACGGCTTCCTCTTCGCCGTCGTGATGGGACTGATCGGCGGCTTCTTCCCCGCGTGGCGGGCGGCCCGGCTGCGCGTCGTGCAAGCGCTGCGGTAATCATCTCATGAAAGTCACCGCGCTCGCCGCGCACACGCCCGAGGCGGTGCGCGCGGCGCTCGCGGCGCGCGGCTGGGAATCCCAGCCCGCCTGGTTTGCCGCGACGGGCATCGAGCCGCTCGTCGTGCTGATCGAGGACATCACCGAGACAGAACGTGAAGCGCTGGTGCACTGGGCGACCAAGTCCGGCGCCGATGTGCTGACCGGAGATGGATGGGCACTCGTCGCCGGGGCGGCGAGCCGGCTTGCCCCGCTCGCGCGGTACGATCGCGCCCCCGCGGAGCTCGCGCGGCTCGCGCCGCCACTCGGCCAAATTCTCGCGGCGCGGGCCGTGCCGCCGCGATCATGGGCGATTCGGGGTGGGGCAGTCGCTCTCGACAAGCCGGTCATCATCGGGATCCTCAACGTCACCCCCGATTCCTTTTCGGACGGAGGACGTCTGTCGAGTGTGGACGCCGCCGTCGAGCATGGCGCACGGCTCGCGGCCGACGGCGCAAGCCTCCTGGATGTCGGCGGCGAGTCCACCCGTCCCGGTGCCGCCCCGGTATCCGCCGACGAGGAAATCGGCCGCGTCATGCCGGTCGTCGAGAAGCTCGTGAAGCGCGGGATCGGCGCGGTTTCGGTCGATACCCGCAAGGCTGCCGTCGCGCGCGCCGCTCTCGACGCCGGTGCTGCCGTCATCAACGACGTGTCCGGGCTCAGCTTCGACCCCGGTCTCGCGCCTCTGGCCGCCGAGGCGAGGGCGGGCGTGATCCTGATGCACATGCGAGGCACGCCGGCGACGATGGACAGCTTGGCGAAGTACCAGGATGTCGCCGCCGAGGTCGCCGCGGAGCTCGCGGCCACTGCGGCAAGGGCGGAAACCGCCGGGATTGCGCGGGAGGGGATCGTGCTCGACCCCGGTTTTGGGTTCGCCAAGACCGCCGAGCACAACTTTCGCTTGCTCGACGAACTGGCCACGATCGTCGGCGTGGGCTATCCTGTAGCCGTCGGCCTGTCGCGCAAGCGCTTTTTGGGCGCGGCGACGGGACGGCCGGTCGAAGATCGCGATCGCGCGACGGCCGTCGCCTGTGCCCTCGCCTGGGAGCGGGGGGCGCGGCTATTCCGAGTTCACGACGTCGCCCTGACACGGGAAGCACTCTCACTGGCGAGCGCCACGACGAGCTCAACGTGAACGTAGACGCCTTCAAATTCCTGTCGCCGCGCCTCTGGCCGGATCTCTTCGAGATCCTCATCGTGACGTTCGTGATCTACCGGTTCCTGCTGTTCCTGGTAGGCACGCGGGCGCTGCAGATCGTGATCGGGCTCGTGATCCTCTCGCTGACCTACTTCGTCGCCGTCTTCGCCAAGTTCACGATGATCAGCACGCTGCTGGGCGTCGTGTTCACGTACGGCGCGTTCGCGGCGGTCGTCGTCTTCCAGCCGGAGCTGCGCAACGCGCTCGCTCGACTGGGCCAGTCTCGGTTTATGCGCGCATTCTCGCGTGGCGACCGGCAATCGGTGGCGGAAGAGATCGCCGAGGCGCTCGATCGCCTGTCACGCGCCGGCACCGGCGCGATCATCGCCGTCGAGGGCGACATTGGCCTCGAAGAGTTCATCACGACCGGCGTTCCGATGGAAGCGAAGGTCTCGGCGGATCTGTTGACCACGATCTTCACTCCGTATTCGCCGCTGCACGACGGCGCCATCCTCATCCGCGGCGACCAGATCATCGGCGCCGGCTGCGTGCTGCCGCTCACGCAGTTCAAGGTCGCCGACAAGTCGCTCGGCACGCGGCACCGCGCCGCGCTGGGGTTGTCGGAGGAAACCGACGCCACGGTGCTCGTCGTCTCGGAGGAGACATCGACGATCTCCGTCGCGAGTCACGGGCTCTTGTATCGCCACCTCACACCGCCGCAGGTTCGCGATCTGCTCTCCGGTGCCGTCTCTCACCTCGAGGGCGGCGAGCGCGTGACACAGCCTGTTAGCTGATCCTTCCCGTCCTCCGTACCGGGAAGCCGCCGCAGTCGCGTTCCTGGTCCTCATCGGTTATGTGATCACGCTCGCGCCCACCGTCACGCTGTGGGACGCGGGCGAATTCATCACTGCCTCCAAAGTCCTGGGCGTTCCGCATCCGCCGGGAACGCCGCTGTTCGTGCTGCTCGGTCACGTGTGGGCGCAGTTTGTCGTGCTCGGCCAATACGCGTGGCGGACCAATTTGATGAGCGCCTGTTTTTCCGCGGCGGGCGCGGGGTGCCTCTTCCTCGTCGCGCAGCGATTGCTCGCCGGCGAAGAACGGTGGCTACGCATCGGCGGAGCGGCTGCCGCCGCGATCCTCTCGGCATTCTCGTTTACCGAGTGGCAGAACAGCAATGAGACCGAGGTCTACACCGTGGCGACGTTCAGCATCGCGGCGATCTGCTGGCTCTGCCTGCGGTGGCGGGATCTGCGCGGCACCGAAAGGCCGACACACGTTCTGCTGCTGATCATCTACATCGCGGCGCTCTCGATCGGGAATCACCTGCTCGCGCTGCTCGTGGGACCGGCCGTGTCGGTGTTCATGGCTTACACGTTGCGCACGACGCCCGCGCTCGATCCGGCGGAGCGGCGCGGCGAATGGGCCGAATGCGCGACGCTGACCGCGCTCTGGCTGACGCTGATCGCCGTAGGACTCGGCAGCACGATCCTGCTGATCTTGGGTGGCGCGCTAGTGCTCGGGGCGGCGGTGGCGTGCTGGATGGCGGGGTCGCGGGCCTTTCCGTTCGTGGCGCTCGCCGTCGCCGCCATCGGCGTGTCGATCTACGCTTTCCTTTACATCCGCTCCGGTTTGCATCCCATTCTGGACGAGGCGGATCCGGAGACGTGGAATAATCTGCTCGCCGTGATTCGGCGCGAGCAGTTCGGCAGCCGAGGGATATTCGATAATCCCGTGTACTTTCCCGGGGCAAGGAATCCGGGACGGAACGCGACGATTCTCACTCAACAATTCATCAACTACTTCCAGTACTGCTCGTGGCAATGGGCGCGGTCGTTGCCGCTGGTCGGCATGGTGGCGGTGGCGTTGGTGTTCACGTCGCTTGGCTTCTTCGGCGTCACGTACGCGCGCCGCAGCGATGCCGGCATCACCTATCTCCTCGGCACGGTGTGGCTGGTGACGGGATTCGGACTCGTCATCTACATGAACTTCAAGCCGGGGTTCTCGCTGTTTTGGAACCAATATCAGAGCATCGGCCAACATGAGGTGCGCGAACGCGACTACTTCTTTGTCGTGAGTTTTCAGGTGTGGGGCGTGTTCGCCGCGTTCGGGTTGGTGCGATTGATTCGCTGGGCGTCGCGCCTGTACGCCGTTGCCGCTCGCCGCGGCGCGGTCGCACTCGCGACGGTCATCGCGCTCCTGCCGTTCGTCTTCAATTTCCGGGCGGCATCCCGTCGTCACGGTGCCGACGCGACCGTGGCCCGCGATGTCGCGTACAACCTCCTCCAAGCGGTCGAGCCGTACGGCGTGCTCTTCAGCTACGGCGACAACGACACCTTCCCCGTCTGGTACCTGCAGGAAGTTGAAGGCGTGCGCCAGGACGTCACGCTCATCAATCTCTCGCTCGCGAATCTCGAGTGGTACTTGAGGCAGCTCGCGTCGCTCCCGCTCCGTTCCTTCGATCCGGCCCACGCGCCGCCGATCTATCGGAGTCTCGCGCCCCCAGTGCCGCCCTCTCGTCCCGCGCTGCCCTTGACTCTCGCCGACATCGCGACGTTACAGCCGTTTCGCCCCGCGGAGGATCAGGTTTTCCAGTCGGGCCCCTTCGCCCTGCCGATCAAGAAGGGACAGGTCCTGCGGACGTCCGATCAGGTCATCCTGTACACGATCGCGGCCAATCTGGGGAAGCGGGCTGTGACCTTCGGCGTGTCGTCGGGCCGCGGTTCCTGGCTCGGCCTCGACGCGCACGTCGTCTTTCAAGGATTGGTTTTCAAGGTTTCGCCACACGCCGACACCGTGCGACAGTGGATTCGCGGCATCCAGGGAACGATGGTGGATACCGCTCGCACGCGGTACCTAACGGACTCCGTTTTCCAATTCGGGAAGCTGTTCTCCGTCGACACAATCGAGCTCGATCCCGCATCCCAGCAGGTCGCGACGTCGTTTTCGGTGCCCTTCCTGGAGCTGGGTAACGCGGCGGCAATCCGCGGCGATTCAGCTACCGCATTGGCCTATCTGCGACGGGGCTACCACCTGAATCCGAGCCCACAACTGGCCGAGATCATACGGACCCTCTTTAGGCGTTAGATTGATCGGCTATGAGTTTCGAGGCCCTCGCCGAGCGCCTGGACCAGGTGAGGGCCACGATTGCGAAACTGACGCCGCACCCGGTCACAATTGTGGCGGTGACGAAGGGGTTCGACACGGACGCCGTTCGCGCGGCGCTGGACGCGGGACTTCCGGACGTCGGCGAGAACCGTGTGCAGGAAGCGCTGCAGAAGCAGGATGAGCTGCGCGATCTCACCGGCGCGCGCTGGCATCTGATCGGGCACCTGCAGCGCAACAAGGCGCGCGCGATCGTGGGACGTTTCGAGCTGGTGCACTCGCTCGACTCGCTGGAGCTGGCGACGGAATTGCATCGCAGATCATCAACACCGCCTCCCCCGCCCGCCCAGCGGGTGTTGTTGCAGGTGAACGTGGCGCGTGAGCCGCAGAAAAGCGGGTGCGCGCCTGAGGAGGCGCCGGCGCTGGCGCGGGACATCGCCGCGCTGCGCAGTCTCCGCCTCGAGGGACTGATGACGTTGGCGCCGTTTACCGACGACGTGGATGTGCAGCGACGGACGTTCCGTGGGCTGCGCGTCCTGCGCGATAGAATCAAAGAGGAGGAAGGACTATGGCTGGGGACCCTCTCGATGGGGATGTCCGGCGACTACGCTACGGCAGTCGCGGAGGGAGCAACGGTGATCCGGTTGGGTACAGCGCTGTTCGGTCCGAGATGAACGACGAAGCGTTTACCCTGACGCCGCTCGACATCCGCAAGCAGGAATTCCGGAAGAGCCTGCGCGGCTACGACAAGCTGGGTGTCGAAGACTTCCGGATGCGTGTCGCCGACGCGCTGGAGCGCGCGATCCGGGAGCGCCAGGTGCTCGAAGAGCGCGTCTCCGCGCTCACCGAGCAGCTGCGCGTGTTTCGCGAGCGTGAGAAGGCGATGAACGAGGCGCTGGTCGCCGCGCAGCAGCTGCGCCAGGATACGCGGGCGGCCGCGGAGCGCGAAGGACAGGTGATCGTGCGCGAGGCGGAGGCGGAAGCCAAGCGGCTGCTCGACGAAGCGCGCAGCGCCGAGAACGTGGTGCAGGCGAAGATGGCGGAGACGGAGCGGCAGTTTCAGCAGTATATGGGCGGTTTCCGGGCGCTGTTGGAGCGACAGCTCGCCGAGCTGCGCGCGCTGGATGGAGGGAGCCAGAAAGCTTGAACGCAGTCTCCGTGGCAGACGCGGTCCGCGCCGTGAAGACGCGGACCGCAATCGTTCCGGACGTCGCCGTCATCCTCGGTACCGGTCTCGGCGCACTCGCCAGCGAGCTGCGCGCCGACGCGTCGATTCCATATCCCGACGTGCCGGGCTTTGCGACCTCCACCGTCGAAACGCATGCGGGCCGCCTGCTGCTGGGGACGCTCGGCGGCCGGCGCGTCGCGATGATGCAGGGACGCTTCCATCGCTACGAGGGCTACACGCTGCAGCAGGTCGCTTTTCCGGTGCGCGTCCTCAAGGCGCTCGGCGCACAGACGCTGATCGTGTCGAACGTCTCGGGCGGCATGCATCCCTTGTGGGCCACCGGTGACCTCGTGCTGATCTCCGACCACATCAACTTGCTCGGCGACAATCCGCTGGTCGGGCCGAACGTCGACGCGGAAGGCCCGCGCTTCCCCGACATGTCTGCGGCGTACGATCCGGAGTTGCGCCGCCTCGCTCGCACCGTCGCGCTCGACAACAAGATCGTGTTACGCGAAGGCGTCTACGTCGCGGTGCCCGGTCCGAATCTGGAAACGCGCGCCGAATACCGCATGCTGCGCGCGATGGGAGCCGACCTCGTCGGCATGAGTACGGTGCCCGAGGTGATCACCGCGGTGCACCAGGGGATGCGCGTGCTCGGCCTCTCGATTATCACTGATAATTGTCTGCCCGATGCGCTCGAGCCGACGTCCGTCGAGCAGATCATCGCGGTCGCCCGCGGCGCGGAGCCACGACTCGCGGCCGTGGTGCGCGGTGTGCTGGAGCGACTGAATTAATGACGTATCCGCCGTCCGATCCAACGCAGACGATCGACGAGCTGGAAAAACAGCTGCTCGCCACGTGGAAGCACGAGCGGCTGTTCACGCGCGTCAGTGACGCGACGCGCTACGGCCCGCCGTTCATTTTCTTCGAAGGCCCGCCGACCGCAAACGGCCGGCCGGGAATCCATCACGTTTTCTCGCGAACCCTGAAAGATCTGATCTGCCGTTACCACACGATGCTGGGGCAGGGCGTGACCCGCATCGCGGGGTGGGACACGCACGGCTTGCCGGTCGAGATCGAAGTCGAGAAGGCGCTCCACATCAACGGCAAACGCGAGATCGAAGCGTACGGAATCGAGCGGTTCAACAAGCTGTGCAAGGAGAGCGTCTTCAAGTACAAGACGGACTGG
>MNDR01000088.1 GCA_001915025.1 Gemmatimonadetes bacterium 13_2_20CM_2_65_7 | reverse complement strand
TTGCCCGCGGTTCAAGCATACGTGGCACCGTCACCGGCTGTCTGCGCTTCCGCGAGGACCATACGTCTCGCGGTTTTTGTTTGAGCCCGTCCCAGGCCGCGGTGGCCTGGGTCGATCCCGTCCGGGGCCGTGCCCCCATGTGCTGAGGTCTGAACAGTATGGCAAAGGGTAAGGTGAAGTGGTTTAACGACGCGAAGGGCTTTGGCTTTATCGCGCAGGAGTCGGGTCCAGACGTGTTCGTGCACTTCACGGCGATCCAGGCAGAGGGCTTCCGCAGCCTCGCCGAGGGCGACAACGTCGAGTTCGACGTGGCTCAGGGTCCGAAAGGGCTGCAGGCGCAGAACGTCCGCAAGGTCTGAGCTAACCCGCATCTGGTGAACGGGCCCGGTGACCGCCGGGTCCGTTTGCTTTTGGTATATTGGCGCCCATGACCGCATTCCGGTTGTCCGTGATCGCCCTTCTTCTTGCTCCGACGCTCCTCGGCGGCCAATCGACGCGTCCCTTTGCTTACCGCGGCTTTCGACCGGGGATGACCTACACTGATTTCGCGGAGCGGGCGCGCACCCTCGCGCATAACGATGTTCTCACCTGCCAGACGATGCGGAGCACCGCTCAGGTCATGGACTGCGGGGTGCGCGCGCGTGATCCGGCCGACAGCGATGACTTCTATCTCAGCGCGAACGTCATCGACGGCCGCACATCGGTGATCTCGTTGATGGATTCAGGAGGCGTCGCGCTCGTCAAGCGGATTCAAGACGACATGCGACGACAGCTGGGCCCGACGCAACGCCGGGGACGGGGCATATGGGAGTGGACGAGCGGGAGAGGGCGGCGGTTCATCCGGTTCAACTGGCGTGGCCGCGCCAACTGGCGCGTAATCTCGATTACGCTCAACGATCGTGACGTCATGGATCGGATCAGACGCTATCGTCCCGCACCGAAAAAACGTACGCCGTGACTCACGCGGCGCGCACGAGTTCCTCCGCCAGTTTCCCAATTCCCTGAGCTCCGACAATCTGCGCCACCCAGCGCGGAGGTAGTGCCGTTTCCCCGTATCGCGCGCCGAGCAACGCGCCTGCCACCGCGGCGTTCGTGTCGGTGTCACCACCGGCTTGCGCGAGAAACATGAGCGTTTCTTCCAGCGACCGATCGTGCGTAACAAACCAGAACGCGATTTCGATGCAATGCACGACGTAGCCAGACTCCGGGCCGGCAATCGGCAGGTCGGCCTCACGTTCGCGCGGCACCCGGTGAATCGCGTCGCGCAGCACACGGGGGGCACGATCCCCGATGCGATGCAACACTTCGTCGATGAAGTAGATGTTGCCGTGGAGCAGCTCACGTGCCGCGAGATTGACGGCCGCGGCGCCCCAGGTGCACCGCTCGTCGGCGTGGGTGATCGCCGCCTGTTGGGTCGACACGCGGATCAGGCGATCGAGGTCGTCGTGATAGCGCAGGGCGGCGGGGACGCAGCGCATGACGCTGCCGTTGCCCGCCGAGAAGCGCGGGTTTTCCTGATAGACCAGGCGCCCCGCCTCAAACGGCTCCTTTCCACGATCGATCAACGTCAGGGCGCGTTTCGTCGTGTTGCCGATGCCTCGCCCGTCCACTTTCATCCATTTCACCCAGCGGCGCGCCAGGTCCGCCGCGTCGAAGCCGCGCGCCGCGAGCAACGACTCTCCAAACAGCAGGGCCATGGCGGCGTCGTCGTCATACGGCGAGTTCTTGGGGGGTGGGGCAAGATCAGTCACGCCGGCGGGAAATTGTTTGCGAATGGCCTCGGGCGTACCCAGATACTCGGTCGGGACTCCCAACTGGTTGCCGGCGACGAGTGCCAGCAACGCGCCCCGCGCACGAGACACGAGCTCGGGCTCCATTGGCCCGCAAATTAACACCCGCCATGGCGCTCGTTTGGGGGTTACCGGCGCTGTATCTGGTTCTCGTGGGCCTGCTCTGGACGTTCCAGGAGCGGATCACGTTTCCCGCGCCGCGGTCGGCGTTGCCGGATCCGAAGCAGGTGTTGGGATACGGCGAGAAGATCGAGTTGCGGATGAAGAATGGAACGCGCCTGGTTGGCTGGTATCTACCGCCGAAAGACCTACGACGTCCTTCGCCGTCCTCCGCCGCCCTCTTATGGTTCTACGGCAACGGCGAAACCATCGGCGCTATTTGGCCGACCGTTCGCGACTTCCGGCCGCCTAATGCGGCGCTTCTGGTGCTGGATTATCCCGGCTATGGCGCGAGTGAGGGACATGCCGGCGAAGCGGCGGTTTATGAGGCGGCCGACCTCGCATACCAGGAGCTACTGAAGCGTCCCGAGATCGATCGTCATCGCATCTACGTGTACGGCCGCTCGCTCGGCAGCGCGGTCGCGACGCACACCGCAGTCACACAGGAGGTCGCGGGACTGATCCTGGAGTCGCCGTTCACGAGCGCGCGGGGAATGGCGGCACGTCACTATCGTATCGTGCCGGGGTTTCTGGTCAGGCTGGGGCTGGACAATCTGGAGAACATCAAGCGGATCCGGTGTCCGATACTCATCTTCCACGGCACAACTGACAAGCTTGTCCCTATCGAGATGGGTCGAGCGGTCGCCGCGGCCGCCGCCGGACCTGTGGAGTTCGTCATGATCGAGGGGGCCGGCCACAACGACACGTACGACGTGGGCGGGAAAGCCTACAAAGAGAAACTCGCGGCCTTCGTCAAATAACGACGACTGGCTGCAGTCGATCTCTTTCCTCCTCAAAGATTCGCTGCGCCTCATCGAGCGCCCGAATTACGTCCGGCTCCTCGGGATCCGGAAACTTGCTGCTCGCGGCTACCCGGCCGGTGAGCTTCCGCACGCCCACTAAGGCGCGCGTCACCTCGCAACGGCCCAGATCGGGATCGGTGTGGCCGGTGACGAGCAACTCTTCATAAAGAGGAAGGGCGGCTGGATCGCCCAGTACATAGAGCGACTCCAGGATTTTCGGGCCGAGGAAGCGGCGCAACATTTGATCGCCGCGGATGCGCTGGAACAACGCGATGACATTGTGCGCCTCGCCGGGATAGTAGCGCGCGGCTTCAGCGGCTGCGGCCACAAAGGCGTGATGCGCGCCGGGCGTCTCCAGATATTTCGCAAACAGTGGCCATGCTTGCTTCGGATGCCGCTCGGCGAGAGCGAGAAACGCGAAATAGCGGCGGCCAAGTGGCGCTCGCGTGTCGGCGATGACGGTGCGCAGTCCGGCAACTCCCCAACGCGCGCCAACGAGCGCAGCTGCGGCGGCATGCTGCCAGCGCTCCAACTCCGGCACGCGGAACGTAACGATGTGAGGATCGAGCAGCGCGCGACAGCGTTCCAATACGGCAAGGAGCCGGCGATCCACTTCGGCGAGCGCGGGCTCGAGCGCTTCGGTGTTGGCGCGCCGCGCGAGCGCCAGTGCTTCCCATCCGACCTGACCGAGATTCAATTCCTCCCACATCTCGTCGAGCGCGGCGGCGTCGCGCGCTGACAATAGGCGTTCGAGCGCCGCCGCAAATCCACACAATTGTTGAATCGCACTCATGCTGAAATGTGGAAAGCGCGTGGATATTGCGCTATCCCACATCGAGACTTAACCTTGCCCGCACTCTCCCTCTCCACACCAGGAGGACCGTCTGCGGAGGCTCTTCGCCGCAATTCTGTTAGTCGCGGGATGTTCGCGGGGCGAAAGGGGAGCGATAGTCGTGGGGATCGCGGGACCATTTTCACAACCTCGCGGCGTGTCGATGCACCGCGCCGCCGAGCTCGCGGTCAAAGAGATCAACGCCCACGGTGGAGTCCGCGGGCAGAGCATGGCCCTACGCGCCATTGACGACAGCGGTCGTCCTGACGTGGCGATTCGCATCGCGCAATCGTTCGCGGACGACCCGTCGGTCGTGGCGGTCATCGGTCATCTGACCTCGGGCGCTTCGCTCGCCGCGGGCCGGGTGTATGGCGAGGCACGCCGACCGATCGCGATGATCTCGCCATCCGCGTCCAGCCCCGACCTGTCCGGCGTCAGTCCGTATGTGTTTCGCATCTGCCCTAGCGATCTGAGCCACGGTGCGCAGCTCGCCCGCTTCGCGCGCCAGACGCTTGGCGCGCGACGAGTCGGCGTGATCTACATCGATGACGACTATGGCCGCGGGCTGAGGCTCAGTTTTGCGGCCGAATTCCGCCGGCTTGGGGGAGAGGTGGTCGAAGAGGACCCGATGCTCAGCGCAACATCGAGCCTCGAACCCTACCTCTCACGGCTCAGGAAGGCAGGCGGCATTGACGCGCTCATGTTGGCGACGGAGCGAGCTGGAGCCGAGCTGGCGCTGCGGGAAATGGGGCAGATCGGAGTCCGCTGGCCGGCGATCGGCGGCGATGCGCTGACGGGGATCGAGGCCGCGGGACCGATCACCGAGGGCTTGCGCCTCTCAACCGCCTACCTTCCCGACCGACCCGGCGAACGTAACGCGCAGTTCGTCACTGCCTACGGACGCGCCTACGGGCAGACTCCCGATCACCGCGGCGCCGGTGCGTACGACATCGTGCATCTGCTGGCCCGGGTGATAGAAGACGTCGGAACAGACCGTCGCGCGATCCGCGACCGGCTGGCACGCGTCGGCGTCGACCGGCCGGCTTACGACGGAGTTACCGGTACAATCGCCTTCGATGCGCGCGGCGACGTACCCGCCAAGCCGGTCGTCATCGGCGTCGTGCACGCCGGCCAGCTCGTGACCGAGGTCGCGCAATGAGTGGCCTCGATACGATCCGCTGGCGGATCATTCTGGGCCTTTCCGGCCTCCTCGCCGGGCTGGTGATCTCCGCCGTCGTGGGAGTGACCTCGCTGGCCACGTTGCGGCGCTCGCTGGCAACGGAGATCGACCATCTCCGCGCATCGAGTGCGGTCGGCAGCGGGCTCGTCAGTGCGATCTTCGATGAAATCCGCTCCGCGGAACAGCTGGGCGCAGGGAGCGCTGATCAGTTTCAGACCGCCGTAGACGCCGCCTTCCGGTATCAGAAGCAGCTCGATGAACTGCCCGGGCTCACGGAGACCGATCGCATCACGGTCAATCGCATCAAGCAGCTGCAAGCGGCGATCCATGTCGATTACTCGCTGGCGCACGCCCTTCTCGATCTGGGGCGAACCGTCCAGGCGCAGGCGCTCATCGGGCAGGTGCGCGAGCCTGTGGCCGAGCTCACACGCCTGGTGCGCGAGCTGTCGGCGCGGCAATCGGACAAGGCGACCGCCGCCGGTCAGCGCCTCGCCGCGCAGGCGCGCGAGCGCGAGATCATTCTCTGGATCGTGTTGCTCGCCACGGCCATCGTGGGGGCGATTGTCGGAGCGTTCACGGTTCGCTGGGTCGAGGGGCCGTTGGTCCGGCTGGTCACGGCGGCCGAGCGGTTCGGCAGCGGAGATCTGCGGCCGGTGACGACCGGGCGAATGCCCCGTGAATTCCAGGTGCTGGCCGACGCTATGCGACAGATGGGCGAACGCCTCCGGGGGATCGTCTCCGAGGTCGTCGGCTCGGCTGACAAAATCGCGACCTCAGCCGGTGACCTCTCGGCGGTCAGTGAAGAGCTGGCCGCGTCGTCGAGCGAAGTCTCTACCGCGATGCTCGAGATCTCGACGGGCGCGGAATATCAGCGCAACCAGCTGAACGAGACGGAGTCCGCGCTGGCGCAGCTGCGGCGCGCGACCACTGAAATGGCCGATGCCGCGGCGCGCGTCGCGAGACTGGGAGAAGAGATCCGCACCGTGGCCGACCGGCATCGCAACGACATCGCCGCCGCCGGCACGACGCTGCTCGACGTCCGAGAGGTGGTCCGGACGACCGGCACGGAGGTAACACAGCTCGCCGAGCAAAGCACGGCAATCGACGATTTCGTCGACCTGATTAAGCGCATCTCGTCACAGACCAACCTGCTGGCGCTCAATGCGGCGATCGAGGCCGCCCGCGCGGGGGAGCATGGCCGCGGCTTCGCCGTCGTCGCCGAGGAAGTGCGGCAGCTCGCAGACGAATCGGCGCGCGCCGCGGAGGACGTCGCTCGGACGACGCGCGTGATCCGCGAGCAGGTGGAAGAGGTCACGGCCACGATGGCGGTGGGACAGGCAAAGGTGCGCGGCATCGAATCGGTCGCGGAGGGAGCGGCACGCGGGCTCACCGAGATCGTCGCCGCCGTCGAACAAGTCGAACAGGCGGCCGCGCGCGTCACGAAGGCGGCACAGGAGAACCGTGGCGTCACGGAGCAGCTCAGCGCGCAGGCACAGCAGGTGGTGAGCCGTGCGGTCTCACACGCGTCGAGCGCGGAGCAAGTGACGGCCGCGACGGAGCAACAGGGAGCATCGACTCAGCAAATGGCTGCGGCCGCCGGAGATCTGCTTCAGGCGGCCGAAAAACTACGTGGCTTGGTGCGCGGTTTCCGGATTTAGCGTCGCGTCTTTTTCTTGGGTGCTTTCTTCACGGGAGCTTTCTTCACCGCCACCGGTTTGCGTTTCCGCAGTCCCTCCTGAACCTCCGCCAGCACGCGATCGCCCTCGTCGGGGCCGATCAAGCCGCGGCGCACGGCGTAGCGGACCAGCTCTTCAGCATCCTCCGGCGCGAAGTCCGCCAGGCCCGCAGCGGCGCGCATCGCCTTGATGAGCGCATCTGCGACCGGACTGCGCAGGACGCTGGCTATCCCGGGCAGGGCCTCGAGCAGCGACGAGATCTGGGACCCACCGAGCTCGGCTGGCATCAGGAGGAAGGGCGGTTAAGGGTCCGCCAAGCTATACGGGCCCCGATGGGGCGTCAAGAATTACGGGCGGGGGGCGCGGGGGGCGCGGGGGGCACGCTGCGGGCGGAGTGGGCGGAGCTGCATCCCCGCCGCCCGGCGGGAGATGGTTAGCTCCGACTGCGAGAGAAGCTCGCCCAACACTGTCCGCGTGCGGTTGTCCAAGGGGAGCTCAAAGTGGACATCGAGGCGATACTCCGACCGGTCCGTCCCGGCACCCTGCCCCGTCAGCGTGAATCCCTGGTTCGACGGCGCGACCGCGTCGATTTCGATCTCAGCCAGCAGCTGAAATACCGTGCGGGGGGGCTCCATGCCAACCTCCTGTTGCCCAGAGAGATAGCTGGCAGGAGCAAGGGCGTCAAAGCCCTGGCCGGTGTAGATTTCGTAACCGAGGGGGCGTGGCCGTGGGTAGACGCGGAATCAAGGAATACCGGGCGCCGGAAGCGTTGGCGCTCATCGCAGCCGATCGAGCACATCTGCCGCTTGTGTGCCCATCCTGCGGCACCCGCACGATCCAGCGTTCGCCACGGCGCCACCCTTTGCGCCCCGGGGAGTTGCTCACCGCGGAGCGGATCAGCCTGACCTGCGCCGCGTGCAGCCGGCATGCCTTTTATATCGCGCGCGGGATGGAACTACCGCGCGACGCGACCATGGATCCGCGCACGGCATGAACAATCGGGGGCATCTGCGTGGCTGGTGACGCGATACAGATGATGGGCACCGTGACCGAAGTGCTGCCCAACACGACGTTCCGCGTAAAACTCGAAAATGGACATGAAGTGCTGGCGTATGTCAGCGGCAAGATGCGCAAGAACTACATCCGCATCCTGCAGGGCGACCGCGTAGCCGTGGACCTATCGCCCTACGATTTGACGCGCGGCCGCATCACCTACCGATACAAATAACTAACAGACGCACAGACGCCGAGACGCCGGAGGGTCGATCAACTCGGTTGCCGGAAGAGCCTGTTCCAGCGAATCCGGAACGGCTGCGTGGCGACGCTCATGTAAATGATGAGCGGCCGTCCGCGGATGTGGTCGCGCGGTAGGAATCCCCAGAAGCGGCTGTCGTACGACTCGTCGCGATTATCCCCCATCACGAAATAATGTTGGGCCGGTACGACGATCGGTCCCCAATCGTGTGTCGTCGGGCGATAGTGGACGGGATCGCGGCCCACGTACTGCGGCAGCTGCCACGCCTTTATTTGCTGAAGGCGGAATTCCTCGTCCGGAACTGGTGTCAGTGCGGTGTGCAGCGCATACGGCTCATCGAGTCGCTGGCCGTTCCGAAACACCGTATCGTGAGCCATTTGAAGCGTGTCGCCCGGAATACCCATCACGCGCTTCACGATATTCAGATCGGGCGTCGAATCCTCGACCGAGCGGAAAACCACGACCTCCTGGCGCCGCGGTGCCCGGAACGCGGGCAAACGGCAACAGTGAATGCCGGTCACCGGAATCTCGAGCTCCCCGCCGAAGACTGCCTTGTTCACAAACAGGAAGTCGCCGATGAGAAGCGTGTTTTCCATGCTCGCCGAGGGAATGCGGAACGCCTCCACGATGTAGGATCGCAAGACGATCCAGATCAGCAGCGCCGCGCCGATCGCTCTGGCCCAGGCGATCAGCTCTTCCTTGAGAGTTTTGGGCGGCGGAGCGGTGGTCGCCGCAGGCGGCTGAGTCACGGCCGCTCGACCCAGTCAGCAATGAAGATGTTGGTCTCGCCCTGAACCTTGCCGTGGCGGTTCGAGGCCCACACGAGGCGTTTGCCGTCGGGTGAGAACATCGGGAAGGCGTCGAATTCCGTGCTCGTCGTGATCTGCTCGAGCCCGGAGCCATCGAGATTGACGAGATACAGATCGAAGTTGCGAAAGCGTGGGTTCTTGTAGTTCGAGGCGAAGCTGATGCGCTTCCCGTCCGGATGAAAGAACGGCGCGAAGCTGGTGCCGCCGAGATCCGTAACCCGGCGCTGGTGGGATCCGTCGGCGTCCATCACCCAGATGTCCATCCGGACCGGCCGTACCAGATTGCGCGCGATCAACCCCCGATAGTCGGCCGAATCCGTTGCCGTCTGCGGATGCCAGGCGCGATACACGATCTGCTTGCCGTCGGGGGAAAAGAACGGGCCGCCATCATAACCGAGTGTGTTCGTCAGGCGTGTAAGGTGCGTGCCGTCCACGCGCATCGTATAGATATCGAGGTCGCCGTCGCGCAGCGACGTGAACACGATCGTGTTGCCATCCGGCGACAGCGTGCCTTCCGCATCGTAGTGCGGATTATCCGTCAACCGTTTGGCGTTCCCGCCATCGGCGTCTGCAACGTAGATGTCGTAATCGAAGAGCGCCCAGACGTAACCCTGGGAATAATCGGGGCGCGGCGGGCAGGCCGCTGCCGCATGCTCCGTGGACGAGTAGAAGATTCTGCGGTCATCCGCGAAGAAATAGCCGCACGTCGTGCGCCCTTTGCCGTCCGACACGCGATGGAGACCGCTGCCATCGACGTTCATCACGAACATCTGGTCGCAACCGGTATCGGCGGCCTGCCGCTGGAAGATGAGCTGCCTGCCGCTGCGCGAGAAATACGCCTCGGCGTTCTGGCCGCCGAATGTCAGCTGTCGAATGTTCTGCAAATGCGTCTCGCCCGAGTCCGGCGCGATAGCCTGAGCTTGCACGACTGCGAGCGCGAGAATGGCCAGCATAGGAACCGCAAGCTAGATGCATTCAAACACTCCGGCAATGTTAGATTATTTGCTCCGATGAATGATCCCAACGCCCCCAGGCAATCGCGTCAGCCATTGCTCGATCCCCTCGGCCAGCTCTGCGCGGATGGGAAGCAGGCCGCCGAATATCTCTGGCAGGTTCCCAAAGATGCTCAAGTGCGCCAGCAGATTCTCGACATGCTGACTCAAATCGGCATTGCGAGCGCCAAGCAGGGTCGCCGGGAGATGCCCAAACTTGCAGAAGAGCTCAAAATCGCCGCGCAGGCATCTCCCTCTCCGCAACAGGTCGAGCTGCTGGTCGACGGTTTTGATCGTTTGATGAAGTTGTGGCAGGCGGCGAAGTCGGGACTTCTGTGACCGAGGCCCACGCCGTCACTCGCGTCGATCTCGATCAGCTCTGCATCAATACCGTCCGCGCGTTGGCAATGGACGCGGTGCAGCAGGCCGACTCGGGACATCCGGGCACGGCGATGGCGCTCGCACCGCTCGCGCTGGTGTTGTGGCAGCGCCATCTGCGCTACAATCCCGCGAATCCTGACTGGCTCGATCGCGACCGCTTCTTCCTTTCAGCCGGTCATGCGTGCATCCTGCTGTACAGCTTGCTGTACCTCACCGGCTACGATCTCTCTCTCGACGACATCAAGCAGTTCCGCCAATGGGGCAGCCGCACTCCCGGGCATCCCGAACGGGGAATGACGCCGGGTGTCGAGGCGACCACGGGGCCGCTCGGTCAAGGGGTTGGGAATGCCGTTGGCATGGCGATCGCGGAAGCCCAGCTGGCGGCACTCTTCAACCGCACGGGACACTCGATCATCGATCACCGCACGTACTTTCTCGCCTCCGACGGCGACCTGATGGAGGGCGTCTCGCACGAGGCGTGCTCGCTGGCCGGCCACCTGAAGCTGGGCAGGTTGATCGGGTTCTACGACGACAATCGCATCACGATCGACGGGTCCACCGATCTCGCGTTCTCCGATAATACCGCCAGGCGTTTCGAATCCTACGGCTGGCACGTGCAGCGCATCGCCAATGGCAACGACCTCGACGCGATCGACGCAGCGATCGAGCGGGCGAAGCGAGTGACCGAGCGGCCGTCACTCATCATCGTGCGGACGCACATCGCGTGGGGCAGCCCGCATAAGCAGGACACCGCCGAAGCGCACGGCGCGCCGCTGGGCGTCGACGAGGTGAGGGCGACCAAACAGAACCTCGGCTGGCCATCGCTCGAGCCGTTCTTCGTTCCGGAGGAAGCACTCGAGCAGTGGCGTACCGCCAAGACTCGCGGTGCGCAGCTCGAAGCCGGCTGGAAAAAGACATGGGATGTCTACTGCTCGGCGCATCCTGATCTCGCCGCCGAGCTGGAGCGCCGGAGCGCGGGCCGGTTGCCGGCGGGGTGGGACGCGGCGCTGCCGGTATTCGTGCCAACGGACGCGCAGGCGACCCGCGCGGCGTCCGGCAAGGTGCTCAACGCGATCGCCGCGAACCTCCCCGAGTTGATCGGCGGGTCAGCCGATCTGACGGGCTCGAACAACACCGAGATCAAGGGGGGCGGCGTCTTCACGGCGACCGTGCGCGTCGGGCGGAATTTCCATTTCGGCGTGCGCGAGCACGTGATGGGCGCGACGCTGAACGGGATCGCGCTGCACGGCGGGTTCATCCCGTTCGGCGGCACGTTCCTCATCTTTTCCGACTACATGCGCCCAGCCATTCGTCTGGCGGCGCTGACGGGTCTCAAGCCGATCTACGTCTTCACGCACGACTCCATCGGCCTGGGTGAGGATGGACCGACGCATCAGCCCATCGAGCAGCTCGCCGCGTTACGGGCGATTCCCAACATGACGGTGATTCGTCCTTCAGATGCTACCGAGGTGGTCGAGGCCTGGCGCGCGGCGATCACCCATCGCAACGGACCGGTCGCACTGGTACTGACGCGCCAAAAAGTCGCGGTCGTGGATCGCACGAAGTACGCGGCGGCTGCGGGGCTGCACCAGGGCGGCTACGTCCTCGCCGATAGCCAGAGGCCGGACGTTGTGCTGATGGCTACGGGGTCGGAAGTCGAGCTGATTCTCGGTGCGTACGAAAAGCTGAAGGCTGAAGGCAGACGGCCCCGCGCTGTTTCAATGCCCTGCCTCGAGTACTTCGCCGAGCAACCGCAGGACTACCGCGATGCCGTGCTGCCCCCCGGTGTGCCGCGAGTCGCGGTGGAAGCGGCGGCGCCGCAGTCGTGGTACCGCTGGGTCGGTGAGCATGGCGCCATCATCGGCCTGGAACGCTTCGGCGCTTCCGCGCCCTATCAACGTATCTATCAGGAACTAGGCCTCACGGTCGACCGAGTGGTAGACACTGCTAGAAAGCTTCTGTAGCTTTCGCCGACCATGAAATCCGTCCTGATGGCCATGTGCTGCTGTCGACTCCCCATGTGTTGGGGGAGACGGCCGATCGGCGCGCGTCAGGATGAAAGATGAGATGCAGTAGGTAGAAACGCGGGGCATCGCCCCGCAGGACGCAACGAATCGGCCGCGACTCCTCGACTTGAGTCGCGGCCGATTTCTTTTTCAGGAGAACCGACTTGTGACAGCGTCTGTGGTGGGAATCTCAGGCAGCCCGGGGTCCGTGTCCCGTTCACGGACGCTCCTCGAGCTGGCGCTCGCTTCGCTCGAACGTCAAGGCGCGGGTACTGGTCGGCTGATCGACCTGGCCCGGCTTCCAGCCGATGCACTCCTCGGCCGGCGCGAGGATAGAGATGTCGCTGAGGCCCTTCAGGCAACGCAAGACGCGGCGATTCTCGCCGTCAGTACGCCGATCTATCGGGCCACATACAGCGGTCTGCTCAAGGTGTTCTTCGACCTGCTCCCGCAAGACGCGCTCGCCGGGAAGATCGCAATCCCGATCGCGACCGGCGGGGGACCGACTCACTTGCTCGCCGTCGATCACGGACTCAGACCGCTGCTGGCGAGTGTCGGCGCGCTGGTCGTGGCGACGGGTGTTTACGGCACCGACGCGCAGTTCCGCAATGGCACGCCCGACACCGCACTCGCTGAGCGTGTTGAGCGCGCGACTCTCGAAGCAGCATCGCTCGCATCGGGTGTGACCACATGATCGCGATCTACTACGAACACCCGCACTGGTTCACGCCGCTGTTCGCCGAGCTCGAGCGCCGCGGCACGCCGTTCACGCGGTTGCACGCCGAGCGGCATCGATTCGATCCGGCGAGTCGTCCAGCCTACGATCTCGTGTTCAATCGGATGAGTCCGTCGGCATGGCAACGAGGCCACGGCCACGCCGTCTTCTATACACACCAGTTCCTCGCGCACCTGGAGCGTTACGGCGTCCGAGTCGTCAACGGCAGTCGCGCTTTTCACGCCGAGACATCGAAGGCGATCCAGCTCTCAGTCCTACGCGGACTCGGTCTGCCCTACCCCGCAACCCGCGTCATCAACCAGCCGGAAGACGCGGCAGCCGCGGCGGAGGAGCTGCGGTTTCCAATTGTCGTGAAGCCGAACGTCGGCGGAAGTGGCGCGGGGATCCGTCGGTTCGATTCAAGCGACGAGCTCGCGGCGGCGGCTGCCGTTGGCGAGCTCGAGTTTGGTCCCGACCAAACCGCGCTGGTCCAGGAATTCATCCCGACAGAAGAAGGCCGGATCACGAGAGTCGAAGTCCTGGGCGGTCGCTTCTTGTACGCAATTCGCGTCTACTCATCTGGCGAAACGTTCAATCTCTGCCCCGCCGACGTGTGCCAGACGACGGACGGCGCCGAGCTGGTCCGCAGCGCCTGTCCCGTGGACGCCCCGCGCAACGGTTTGCGCGTGGAGGGCTACGAGCCGCCGGCCGAGATCGCACACCAGGTGGAGCGCATCGCGGCGGCATGCGGCATCGAGGTCGGCGGGATCGAGTACGCGATCGATGCGCGCGACGGCCGCCTCTACTACTACGACATCAACGCGTTGTCGAACTTCGTCGCTGACGCGCCGAGGGTTGTCGGCTTCGATGCGTTCGCGCGGCTGGCGGACTACCTCGAGACACAGAGGGGGGCCCGCTGATGCGCTTCGGCTACTGGTTACCGGTATTCGGCGGCTGGTTACGGAACGTCGAGGACGAGGGGATGGCAGCCGAATGGTCCTATGTTCGGCGGTTGGCGCGGGCGAGTGAGCGCGCGGGATTCGATCTCACGTTGATCGCCGAGCTGAATCTCAACGACATCAAGGGCCCCGAAGCGCCTGCGCTCGACGCCTGGTCCACTGCCGCGGCCCTGGCCGCCGTCACAGACCGACTCGAGCTGATGGTTGCCGTGCGGCCGACGTTTCATTCCCCCGCGCTGCTCGCCAAACAAGCTGCGAATATCGACCACATCTCGGGCGGACGATTGTCGCTCAACGTCGTGTCGTCGTGGTGGGCGGAGGAGGCGCGGCAGTACGGCGTTGAATTCGACACCCACGACGCGCGCTACGCGCGGACGGCAGAGTGGCTCGCGGTAGTAGATGGCCTGTGGAAGGAGCGGCAGTTCACCTTCGCGGGAAAGTACTATCACGTCGAGGATGCAATCCTCGAGCCGAAGCCGGTGCGCCGCCCCCGCCGGCCGCGACCGACGATATACGCGGGTGGCGAGTCACCGGCGGCGAAGAACCTCATCGCGCGCACCTGCGACGGCTATCTCATGCACGGCGATCCGCCGGAGCGCGTCGCGACGAAGGTTCAGGACATGCAGCGCCTGCGGGAATCGAACGGGCTGACGCCGTTGGTGTTTGGCGTTGCGGGTTACGTCGTGTGCCGAGCCACCGAGGCGGCGGCACAGCGTGAGGTCGCCAGGATCACCGACGTGCACCAGAGCGCCGCCGGATACGCGAATTACGAGCAGTGGCTCGCGAATACGCAGCTCGAACAGCGCGTGAGTCTGGAGGACTACTCGGTGTCGAATCGCGGCCTAATGGCCGGTCTCACAGGCACACCGGAGCAGATCGCTGACCGGGTTCGGGCATTTGACCAGGCGGGGGTCGATCTGCTGTTGTTGCAATTCAGTCCACAGCTCGAAGAGATGGAGCGCTTCGCGGAAGAGGTCATGCCTCTCGTCACCGAGCCATCAGCCGTGCGATGAGCCGTCCGGCTGCACGGCCTGAACGTATGCAGGCCGATACGCCAGCTCCGTCGTAGCCCGCTCCCGCGATGGCGAGCGGGGGCAGCCTGGCCAGCTGCCGGCGGACCGCCGCGACGTGTTCGGCGTGGTGGCGCCGGTACCTCGGCAAGCCGCGATTCCAGTAGAACACCCGAGACCACAGTGGCTCGCCGCGAATCGCGAGAATCGTGGCGAGCTCGCGGTGTGCGACGACCGCGGGGTCGCCCTCGAGCGGCTGGAGAAACGCGCGCAGCAGGGCGTGGCCTTCGGGGGCGCGCCCTGGAAACTTGGATGAGGCGTACGTGCACGCGCGGATGTGGTTGGAATCCGAATCCACAACGAATCCCGCGCCCTCGAGCGATCTCCCTATTTGATCAGCGCGATACGCCAGCGATACGGTGATGCTGGAGAGATATGGGACTTCTGCGAGCGAGCGCCCGTGGTGCACGCCGATCGTCTCGAGGACGCGGCCGGCCGCCCACGCCGGCAGGGCGAGCACCACGGCATCGGCGTCGTAGGCCGAGCCGCCGGTGATCGCGATGCGCCACCGCGTTCCGTCGCGGACGAGTCCCGAAGCGCCCTGAGCGAGGTGTAGCGTCCCGGCGAGACGCGCGGTGAGCGCCGCGACAAGCTCCCCCATTCCGCCGGCAAACGTTCGAAATCCCGCTCCGAGATCCGCGTTCTTCACGTCGATTCCGAGGAGCGTGGCGGCTCGACCTTCCTCGATCGGTCGAAGATCGGTCCCCGACCAGACCGACGTACCGCGGGCGAGTTGGCTCACGACGTGATCCCCTATGCCCAACTCGGCGGCTAGCGCCGGCACTTCCGGCTCGCTTGCGAGAACGCCGTCGGGTCCGCCTTCCACCACAAACCCGTCGACGCGCTCGGTGACGATCACGCCGCCGGCTCGGCGCTCGCTCTCGAGGACGGTGACGTCGAACTTCGCACCCTCGCGCAGCAGCTCCCACGCGGCGACGAGCCCGGCAATGCCGGCGCCTACCACGACCACCTTCAGAGCCAGCCTCGCTCGGCGGCCGCCGTGCGAACGACGTCCGCAACTGCCGCTACGAGGCCGGGATCATCGTTCAGCGATTTCGTTCGCTCGAGTTGAATGCCGAGGCGCTTCGCGAGCGCCTGGTACTCGACGTCGATGTCGTAGAGAATCTCGACGTGGTCGCACACGAAGCCGATGGGGACGAGCAACACGGCGTCGTTGCCGGCCTTCGCCAGCTCGGTCATCACGGTTCCGGCATCGGGTCCGAGCCACGGCTCCGGCGTGGCACCGGCGCTTTGATAGGCGAGCCGCCAGTCGCTCAACTTTGCCCGGCGCGCGACCTCCTCGGCACTTCCTCTGAGCTCTTCCGGATAGGGATCGGCGGACGCGACTATGCGTTCCGGAAGACTGTGAGCGCTAAAGATGACCCGCACACGCGAGGGCCAGGGGAAACGTTGCAGCGCGTCCTTCACTCGGTTGGTGACGGCGTCCAGAAATCGAGGATGATGCCACCAGCTCCGCACCAGCGAGCTGTCGAGCCGCTCGCCCGCCGTCTGAAGCAGCTTCTTCTCGTAAGCGCCGACCGACATGTTCGAGTAGTGGGGCGCCATGGCGATGCCGACGACCCGTTGGTACCCGGCGCGGATGATCTCCTCGACCGTCTCCTGGATGAATGGATGCCAATGACGCATGCCGACATAGACGCGAAAGCCGTCGCCGAGCGCGCGCGCTACGCCTGCTGCCTGCGCTCGAGTCAGCTCGAGAATCGGCGAGCGGCCGCCGATGCGCGCATAGCGCGTGCGAAACTCTTCGACGAGCTGCGGCGTCGTCGCGCGACCGCCGCGGACATCCAGCAGATAGGGTTCGACGTCATCCAATTTTCCGGGACCGCCGTACGCCATCATGAGTACGGCGATTTGCTCACGCGCCATGCACGAGGTCCACGACGGCACGGACGGCCGCGACGTCCGTTTCGGGCAACACCCCGTGGCCGAGGTTGAAGATGTGGCCCGGTCGACCCCCCGCTTGCTCCAGCACGTCTCGGACCTGTGCGTCGCGCACGGTTGCAGGCGCGAGCAGCGCGGCCGGGTCCAGGTTGCCTTGAATGGCGCGCTGCTCGCCGATGCGCTTCCAGGCGGCATCCAGAGGAATCCTCCAGTCGACGCTGATCACGTCGCCACCGGCCGATGCGAAGTCCTCCAGGAACGTGGCGGTGCCGGTGCCGAAATGAATCAGCGGCACCCCGCCTTCCGACGCGAGCGACACTGCGCGCTTGGTATGCGGCTGCACGTACGCCCGGTAATCATGCGGTGAGAGACATCCGACCCAGCTGTCGAAGAGCTGCACAGCGTGCGCGCCGGCGCGCGCCTGGGCAGCGAGATAGCGACCAATCAAATCGGCGAATTTGCTCAACAACAGGTGCCATGCGTCCGGCGCCTGATACATGAACGTCTTGGTCTTGGTGAATGTCCGACTGGCTCCTGCTTCGATCGCGTAGCTCGCGAGCGTGAACGGCGCGCCCGCGAAGCCGATCAAGGGCACATCGGCGGGCAAGGCACGGCGCGCCAGGCGAGCTGCGTCGAGGACATACCGGAGCTCATGCTCAGGATCGATGTGCGGCAGTCTGCTCACGTCGGCGGCGGTCGCGATCGGCCGTTCGATCCGAGGTCCCTCTCCCGCCGCGAAGCGCAAGCCCAGATCGAGCGGCTCGAACGGCAGTAGGATGTCTGCAAACAGAATCGCGGCATCGACGCCGAGGCGTTCGACGGGCTGGAGTGTTACCTCAGCCGCGAGATCGGGATTGTGGCAGAGATCGAGGATAGAATGCCGCTCGCGCAGGTTCCGGTACGCCGGCATGTAGCGGCCGGCCTGCCGCATGAACCAGACGGGCGTGACGTCGGTGCGCTCCCGACGACACGCCTTAAGAAATCGCGGGAGGGGCCGGGACAACCGTCGGCTCGCGAGCCTCTTGAGCGATGAGGATGGTGTCGCCCTCGAGCTTGACCTGATACGTCGAGACGGGATGCACCGGCGGACCAGTAAGCACGCGCCCCGTCTCGAGCGAGAACACGCCCTCGTGCCACGGGCACGTCACGGTGCAGCGCGCCGGATCCACGGTGCCCTCGGACAGACTGGCGCGCGCATGCGTGCAGCGGTTCGCGATCGCGTAGACCGTGCCGCTGACGTTAAACAGCGCCACCGCGTCATTCGCGGCGTACACGCGCTTCGCCGTTCCCGGCGGCAGCTCGCTCAACGTCGCGACCGGTGTGAAGCCATCGGCGCGCGTGGGGCGGCGCGAGACGGCCTGCGCCGCCCCCGCGCCACCCAGCGTGTCGAGCATATCCCAGAGAGACATCTGAACGCAGGTGAGGGTGGGTGTATCGCGCAGCGTGTAAGACGATGCCTCGCTTTCGCGGAGCTCCATCACGAGATCGAGGAATTCGCCGGGGTTGTCGCCTTCGAACGCCACGATGAACTCCTGATCGTCGAGTCCGTAGGAGTACGTCGTGTTGAGCCGGATCGCGGGATACTTGCGGCCCACGCGCACGTGCTCATCCATCATCCGCTGGCGCTCCGGCTTGGGCAACGCGTACCAGGCGCGCGTCTTGATGAACGGGTAGACGAACAGGTATTTCGCCGCACTGGGCTGGATGACCAGCCGCTGCTCGTGCCCCGGCTCGGGGGGGGCGGGAAACTCGTAGATCGAGCGCCGCGTCATCGCGAGATAGCTGTACGGAATCGAGAGGTAGGCGCCGAGATCGGTGCGATTCAGCGCGGTCTGCAGCTCCACCAGTGCGTCGAGGTCTTCCGCGACTTGCCAGAGCAGGAAGTCGCAATCGCCGCGAATCCCCACGAGTCCATAGGGCCGGAGCAAGAGCCGGCCGTGATAGCGCTCGAGCGTTTCGCCGAATTCAAGCTTGGCTGATGCCTGGCGCTCGGCGGTCAGCCTCCGCCATGCCGGATCCAACTTGTAAAAGGCATATCGGACGACTTGCCGCTTCTCTTTACCGGTAGCAGGCATGGGGGTGAATCTAACGATTCCGCTGAGCTTTCCGAGATCCTTTTACAGCGAAGTACGTCAGCACCGTGAAGATCACGAGCGGCACCGCGACCAACACCAGCGAGCTCAGGAAATAGATGAAGTCAATGTGCGGATTCATCGACCGATGAAGCGGCGGAGATGGCGCAGATAATAGCTGAGGCCGACGCCGAGCGCCGCAAACCCGATCCCGAGGGCCATCTCGCCGCGCCACAGCGACCAGATCGCAAAGCCGCCGCAAAAGACGATGCCCGTCGAAATGAGGAGGCGATGGAACGGAATCATCGGGGGGGGGACCGCTACGCCGTCACCTTGTCGAGCACCATCAGTGTCAACAGGGCCGGCAGGTACAGGATGGAAACGAAAAAGAGCCGCCAGGCGCGCGCCGGAGTGGCGGCGACGAGCAAGCCCGTCCCCGCGGCAACGTAGATCACCCCCAGCGCGAGCGCGCCGAAGAAATACCACGCGCCGGTCACACCGAGCAGCGTGGGCAACAAACTGATCGGCAGCAGGGCCATCGCGTAGAGCAGCGCCATGCGCGCCGTGTCGCGGCCGTCGTGGTCGCCGACGCTCAGCATCTTCAGCCCGCCGGCGCGATAATCCTCACGATAGATCCACGCCAGCGCGAGAAAGTGCGGCAGCTGCCACAGGAACAGAATCCAGAACAGCGCCGCGACCGCCACATCGAGTCTGCCGCCGGCGGCCGTCCAGCCCCCGACAATCGGCAGCGCACCCGGCACCGCGCCGACGAGCGTATTGAGCGAGGTCCGCCGCTTGAGCGGGGTATACAGCAGCACGTAGCTCGCAAACGTCAACGCGGCTAAGCTCGCCGTCAGCAGATTGACCGTCACACCGAGATAGATGATCCCGATAGCGGTGATGGCCGACGCGAACCACATCGCGTGCGACGCGGCCAAACGCCCGGACGGGAGCGGGCGGCCGCGTGTGCGCGCCATCCGAGCATCCACATCCCGCTCCCAGATCTGATTCCACGCGTTCGTGCCGCCCGCGACGAGTGCCGTGCCGAGCAACGTGTTGGCGAGCAACCACAGGTCGATGTGCCCGCGGGAACCGAGGTAAAACCCGGCGGCCGCCGTGAGCAGGACGAGCTGCGTGATGCGCGGCTTGGTGAGCTCCAGCAGCGGTCGTGCTACCAGACCTTCTCCATGATCGCGGCTGTGACGAGAATCGCGGCGAGCGGCAGCGGGATCATGAAAATGATTCGCAGCCGCCAGCGCTCGAACTTGAGGTGCATGAAAAACAGGGCGACGAGCAGCGCCTTCCAGACAGCAAAAAACAGCAAGATCAGAATCAGCCACTTCTTGGGGATATGCGACAGAAACGCCGCGCTCACCTCGACTACGGTCAGCACGAACAGGTACAGCCAGATCAGGATGTAGTTAGGGCGCTTATGCCCGGTAATCGTCGGAGTCGTACTCGTCATGGGCGCCGGTCCTCAGATCAGGTAGACGATCGTGAACAGGATGATCCACACGAGGTCGACGAAATGCCAGTACAGCCCAATCACCTCGATGCCGCGGTAGTCCTGTGGTGAGTATTTCTCGGGCAGCACCTTGGTGAAGTACAGATACGTCATGCTGATGACGCCGCACGTCACGTGAAAGCCGTGGAAGCCCGTCATCGTGAAAAACGTCGAGCCGTACATCCCCGCCGCGGCGGCGCCGTATTTCACGGGATCTGCGGCGGCGTGCTCGGCCAGCAACGATCCTTCTCGGAAGCCCGACGGGGTGAAGCCGTGGCCGACGAGCTTGATGTATTCGACGAGCTGCACGCCGACGAACGCCGCGCCGCAAATCATCGTGACGAGCAGCCAGAACTTGAGGCCGCCGTCGCGCAGCAGCTTGCCCGGTACGGCGCGCAGGAAATACTTCTTGCCGTCGGCGATGGCGGCGTAGGCCTTGACCATCGAAACCGACGAGCAGATGAGCAGAAAGGTGTTGACGGCAGTCAACGGCACGTTGAGTACCGCGCCTGGCTTGGCCCACGGCTCCGTCACGCCGAAACGCAGCACGATGTAGGAGCCGATCAGCGCCGTGAAGAACATCACGTCGCTCGCCAGGAACACCCACATCCCGAGCTTATTGCTGTACACGCCCGCGCCCGGCTCCGCCGGGAACGGGGGCCGCATCACATCGACCGTCTGCGTCGCCTGCGTCATCGCCTCGGTCTCCCGGTCAGTGTCCGGCCCGCAAGGTCGCCGGCACCGGATCGCGGTCGGTGGGGAGCTTCAGGTTCTGTGGGAGGAAGTCGGCGCTGCCCGCTTCGGGCGAGCTGAACTCGTACGGCCCGCGGTACACGTTGGGCGTCCGTTCCCAGTTGCCGTGCGGCGCCGGATTCGGCAACGACCACTCGAGCCCATTGTCGTCCCACGGATTCTGCGGCGCGTTCTTCCCGAACTTCAGACTCCACAGAAAGTTGATCGCAAACAGAATCTGCACCGCAAACAGCGCGAAGGCGCTGAGGGAGATGAAGACGTTGAGCGGTTGCTGCGGCTTCAGGAAGTCGTAAATCGTGGGATCGTAGATGCGCCGCATCTGCCCGCCCATCCCGATGATGTGCATCGGGAAGAACGTCATGTTGTAGAAGATGAACGTCAGCCAGAAGTGCACCTTGCCGAGCGGCTCGTTCATCACGCGGCCGAACATCTTCGGATACCAGTACGTCATCGCCGCGAACAGGGCGAACAGCGATCCCCCGAACAAGACGTAATGGATGTGCGCGACGATGAACTGCGTGTCGTGCAGCGGAATGTCGACGGGTGTCGCCGCCATGAAGATGCCCGACAGCCCGCCGATCGTGAACATCGAGACGAAGCCGACGGCATTCAGCATCGGCACATGGAAGCGCAGATTGCCGCGCCACATCGTGCCCAGCCAGTTGAAGACCTTGATCGCCGACGGCACCGCAATGAGCAGCGTCGAGACCATGAACGTCGACCCGAGGGTCGGGTTCATGCCGCTCATGAACATGTGGTGACCCCAGACGAGCCAACCAAGGAAGGCGATCCCGATGATGGCGAACACCATCGAGTGATAGCCGAAGATCGGCTTGCGGCTGCCGTTGGCGATGATGTCCGAGACCATGCCCATCGCGGGCAGAATCAGGATGTAGACCTCGGGGTGCCCGAAGAACCAGAACAGATGCTGCCAGAGCAGCGCCTGACCGCCCGCGACCGGATCGAAGAAGTGGGTGCCGAGGACGTTATCGAACAGCAGCATGATGGCCGCGCCCTGCAGTACCGGCAACGCCAGCACGCCGAGGATCGCGGTGATGAAGAGGGCCCACACCGACAGCGGCATCCGGAACCACGTCATGCCGGGAGCGCGGTGGTTGATGACGGTGGTGATGTAGTTCAGCGAGCCCAACACGGATGAGAGCCCGAGCACCACGATCGAGACGCACCAGAGCATCTGCCCCACGGTCACCCCGGAGAGGTCGGGCCGGGCTGCCAGTGGCGCGTAGTTCGTCCAACCGGAACGAATCGGTCCGTTGGGCACGAAGAAGCTCGCGAACATGATCAGACCGGCGAGGAACGCGAGCCAGAACGACGCCATGTTGATGCGCGGGAATGCCATGTCGTGCGCGCCGATCTTCAGCGGAATCAGGAAATTGGCGTACACGCCGACGAGCAGCGGCATGATGGCGAAGAACACCATGAACGTGCCGTGCATCGACACGAGCTGGACGTAGTACTCGGGCAGGATAACGCCGTTGACGATCATCGTCTCGGGGAGAAGCCCGCCGCCCGGCATCGGCTTCCCGGGGAAGCCGAGCTGCCAGCGGATCTGCATCGCCAGCAGTCCACCCACCAGCAGGAAGAACAAACTGACGAACAGGAACTGGATGCCGATGATCTTGTGGTCGGTCGAGAAGATGTATTTGCGCCAGAAGCTCATCGGCTCATGATGCGCTTTGGTCGGAGCGTGGGCGACCGTCGTCATTAGGAGCCTCCGGCGGCTTGTTGCTTCATCCAGGCGGCAAACTCCTCAGGAGTATGCACGAACACACGCGCCCGCATCTTGTAGTGCCCCATCCCGCACAGCTCAGCGCAGCCCAGCTCGTACTCCCCCGTCTTCGTTGCCTGGAACCAGGCGACGATGTGCATCCCGGGCACAACGTCCTGCTTCAACCGAAACTGGGGGACGAAGAACGAATGGATGACGTCCTCGGAACTGAGCTCGGCCGCGATCGGCTGGTTGACGGGCACGTGCAGCTGGTTGCGCACGGTGAAGTCGTCGGCGGTGCCCAGCTTCCCGTCGGGGCCAGGGTAGGTGATCTGCCACTCGAACTGTTTGGCGTGCACGCCGATGTGATAGGCGTTCGGCGGCACGCTCTTTCTGTCCTTGATCAGCACCCAGTAGTGATTGCTGATGAGTCCGAGCGCCACCATGGTCA
>MNDR01000023.1 GCA_001915025.1 Gemmatimonadetes bacterium 13_2_20CM_2_65_7 | reverse complement strand
GATCGCCAAAGTTGTGCGGGCGCAGACCTGAGCGGACCGCTTGATCAGAACCGGCGCGCATAGCTGACGAAGACCAAGCTGCTGGCGAAGTCGCCGCCGCCGCGCTTTCCGGTCTGCTGGTCCAGCACGCTCGGCTGGCGGTTTGCTCCCAATCTGATCGGTGCACTCACCGTGAACTGACTCGGTCCTATCGTCAGCGACACGCTCGGATCGAGTGCGATCGAGTAGCCCGGCCTACGAAATCCAGCATCGCCTCCGCCGATGAGATCTCGAACCGGCTGACCATCGATGCGACCACCCACACTGACTGAGAGGCCTTGGTTCGGCCAGACGGCGTACGCGAGTCCTAAACGCCCGGAGTACACATCGGGCACGGACCAATACACGGTTCCGCCCGGATCCTTGGCCACGTCATTCAGCCGGCGGGGATTGATCAAGTAAGAGCCGGTGATGTACGCGATCCCGTTGCGGAACGCGCGCCGATACGCCTGCAGCTGGAGAATGACGCCCCACCCGCCATCCCCCGGCTGGATGGACTGGTCCACCGGATACTGGATCGACGTTCCGCCTTTCAGGAAGTACGCATCTGTTGACTTGTGGGTACCCGTGGCCGCTTTGACTCCAAGGCCCAACGCGATGTTCCCGGACCGGTTGTGAGGATCCAGCAACCACGTGCTGCCGACCAGACTGACGTCACCCAGTCCGAACGCCGTGACCGCGTGACGCGCGGAGTCCGCATAGAGCCGCGACTGCATTCCAGCCACGAACGGTACCGTTAGGCTAACGCTGAATCGATCCGTCACAGCGTACGAAGCCGTGACGTCGATGGAGTGGAGATTGATGATGAGCGGTTGGTTGGTAAGGACTAACTGGGTACCGACAAACAGCTGGTCGGCATGAAGGTGACGGTATCCGAGTGCGATTCTCCAGCCGTGCGCCGCGAGATCCGTCATCTGCAATTCGCCCTGTCCTCCCAAACTGGGAGTTGTGAAGCGCACCGGCATTCAACCTTGGGCGAACGATTGCCTCGGCAGTGTCACTAGTGCGGCGCCAGCCATCAGCAGTGCGACTGCATAAACGCGCATACACCCTCCGGTTCTCACAGCGTGTCCTGCTCTCGCTGCCATTGGGCTTTGAGCTGTTTCATGAACCCGACGAACTCTGGATCGCTGCGGATGCGGTCGAGATTCGGATCTCTCGCGAAGTAGGGGTAACAGGGCCAGCCGCCCTCCGCCGCCTGATGCAGCCAGTATACGGCTCTTGCCGGCCGGCCGAGCAGCGCATAGACCGACGCGATGTTGTAGGCGGTGTGGTGGAAATGGATGAAGCCCCTTCCTTTCTCTATCGCCGCGCGGATGTCAGCTTCGGCGCGCGACGCCTCGCCTCTTTTCACCTCCAGGATGGCGCGCGTGCTGGTGACGACGCCGCCGGGATCTTCCGGATGATCCCGCAGGTAGTGCTCCATCAGATCCGCGGCTTCCTTGTCCCTGCCGAGATAGAGAAGTCCCCACGCGACCTGGTAATTCCAGAGAGATTGGTTGGATTCGGGTGGCACTTCTCGGAACTGACGGAGTCCTGCTTCATACTGTCCCCGGTACACGAGCACGATCCCCAGTCGTCGGGTCGCCCCATAGTTCGCCGGATCGATGGCCAGCGTCGCACGGAATTCAGCGACCGCCTTATCGAGGAGGCCCCGATGTAAATAGATGAGACCCAGATTGTGGTGTGCTCGCGCCAGATTGGGATTCAACTCTAGAGCGCGGTGGTACTCTTGAATGTCCGGGCCGGGCGCAAACCGGCCCGATACGCTAGACAGGAGAGCACCCCGAGCGAAGTGCGCCTCGGCGAGGTCGGGGTCGAGGCGCAGCGCCCTTTCTGCCGCCAGCCCGGCCCGTGTCACAGCGGCACTGTCTCCAGGTGCAAACTGGTTGACGCGCAGGGTGTAGGCCCAGGCGAGCTCGGCCTGCGCCGCCGCAAAGTCCGGGTCCAGGGCGACCGCTTGCTCGAGCCATTTGATCGCCACCGAGTCGTCTTCCCGGTTTTCACGCCAGAGCCGCAGTTCGGCGTGGAGATACGCATCGTAGGCTGCGCGATTCTGTGTCGCTGAAGCAGTAGGGCTCGGCCGGAGACTCAACACGGCAAGGATTCCGTGCGCGACGCGATCCTCCAGGACGAAACGATTCCCAATCGGCTCCTCGAATCGGTCCGCCCACAGCTGGTATCCTGTCGCGGCGTTGACCAATCGCACATCCACGCGTACTCGATCCCCCGACTGCTGCACTCCTCCCTCGACGAGGCCATCCACGTGCAATTCTTGGCCGATTGCCTGGAGCGACTTGCTCGTCTCTCGAAACGGTATCACCGATCCGCGCGCGATCACCCTCAGGGATCGGATGCGGCCGAGGTCGGTCGTAAGCGCTTCCGTAAGTCCGTCCGCGTACCACGCGTGCAGAGTGTCCGCGGAAAGGTTCTTGAACGGCAACACCGCCAGCGATTGGACGCGCCCGGCAACAGGACTGGGCCACAGTGGCCTGCGCCAGTTCGCGGCGCTCGAGACGAGCAGCCCGGCACCGACGATGGCGACCGCGACGGACCTCCACCGACGACCGCCACTCTGCGTCACTCTGCCTAACCGCGAGTGCGACAACTCTACCGGCGCCGCTGTCTGCCGTTCACGCACTGCTGTGATCAAGGCTTTGGTTTCGGCGGCTGGCTCGGTCTCGAGGTCGACACGCAGGCACTCGGCGAAATCATCGTACGCCGCGACAGCGCCGGCGCGATCGCCCAGTCGATCGAGCAGGGTGACGAACCGCCGCACCAGGTCTTCGTCATGGCGTGCAAGTCGCGTCGCCCGGCGAGCATGTTGAGCCGCCGCGGCTACGTCACCCGCTGCTTCGCACTGCTCGATGAGCGTGCGCGCGGCCCCAGACACAGCTTCACGCAGCCGCGCGCGCTCGCGCTCCAGCCAGCGCTCGAAGTCGCCCGCCCCTGAGATGAAGAACCCGTCCAGGAGATCGCCCTTGTAGCAATCGACCGCCGCGGCCAACTGTCCCGCCGCGATGGCCTCATCGAACGCGACGACGTCGCACCACAGCCCGGTGAAATCGAGTCCTATCTCCTCGTCCCCGCGGGTCACGACGACGTCGCCGCCGAGTGCGCCCCGCAGGACGTGCAGTGCCTGGCGCAGTGCCGCTCGCGCGTGCTCCTGGTCGAGCTCGGGCCAGAACAGGGCGAGCAGGCTGTCGCGGCGGTGGAATCGTCTGGGAGCGGAGGCGGCGAGGTAGGCGAGCAGCGCCAGACGGCGAGATCGAGTGAGCAAACGCTTGACCTCGTGTCCCGCTGCATCGGTGAGATGCAGAGTCCCGAGCATCCGGAACTCGATCATACGACGCTTCTTTCCGTCACCGCGAGCGGTGACGCCACGGTCACGACCTGGTGACGCGGCCAGCCGAAACTGGCAGTCAGAAGGTACGGGCTGGTTCGGCTCTCGGCAAACAACACCAGGAGGTGTCAGATGAAACCGCTCGCGAAGATTGCGGTGCTCAGTGTACTCGGCGCGCTCGCCTACGGATGCAGCAGGGACAACCTGCCGTTGAGTCCCAACGCTGCGGCACTCAAAGCCGACGTGATCACCGAAGATCAACCTGAGTATGGTCCGTGGGGCACGCCGGCGAACCTCGGCCCTGTCGTCAATTCGCCGTACAACGACCAGCATCCGGCAATTTCCAAGGATGGGCTGAGTCTCTACATCAGCTCCGATCGTCCGGGTGGCTTAGGAGGCATCGACATCTGGGTGTCGCAGAGGGCAAGCGTCGACGATCCGTGGGGTCCGCCAGAGGATTTGGGACCCAACATCAACTCCGCGGGCAACGATCTCGCTCCGACGTTCACGCCGGATGGGCACCAGATCTACTACCACAGTGCGGGACGTGGTGGCTGTGGTCTCGCCGACTTGTTCGTTGCCCGACGCCATGATAGGCGGGACGACTTCGGTTGGGAGCCGGCGGAGAATCTCGGCTGCGTGGTTAATAGCGCCTACGCTGACGCCGGCCCGACATATTTCGAGGACGAGGTGACCGGCATCACGACCCTGTATTTCACCCGGCAAAATAATCCGCCGACCAGCGACCAGGGCTTCGACATCTACGCAACCACGCGGATCGGAGATGACGGCGAATTCGGTCCTGCTGTATTGGTGCCGGAGCTCAGCAGTCCATTCCGGGACACTCGGACGACGATTCGACGCGATGGGCTCGAGATGATCCTCTCGAGCGGTCGCCCGGGAGGATCGGGCAGCGAGGACCTGTGGGTCTCAACACGCGCCTCGACTCTTGATCCATGGGGAACACCGGTCAATCTCGGTCCCGTCGTCAATAGCTCGGCGTTCGACGGTGCTCCTGCGCTCTCGTTCGACGGGACTACACTGTACTTGTTCTCCGAGCGGCCAGGTGGCTTTGGAAAGCGGGACTTGTACGTAACGACACGCGAACGGCTGCGTGGGCCGGACGTGGCGGAGGATACTCAGACAAAACGGTAGTGGACAGCGGTGACAACCGGCGGCGACTTCTCGGCCGCCGGTTTGCTCACCTAACGTACGGGCAGGATCTGGTTCAGCCCGCGCTGGATCGTCTCAGGCGTGATCGGACCGATGTTCACGAGGCGCACGATGCCGCGAGCGTCGATGAACACGGAAGTCGGCACGCCGCGAAGCGCGTATAGCCTTCGAACTTTCCCTTTCTGATCGAGTAACACCGGAAACGGCAGTTCCAAGTCCTGCACAAATGCTCGCACGTCCCGCATGCGCTCCTGATCCGTCAGATTGATCGCTAGGACTTCCAAACCCACGCCGTGGTGCGTGTTGTAGGCAGCAATGATGTCGCCCATTTCCGGGCGGCATGTCTTGCACCACGACGCCCAGAAGTTGAGAAACACAGGGTGGCCCCTCAAATCCGACAATCTTACGGTGTCGCCCGTCAGTGTCTTGAGTAGGAAATCGGGCGCGATGGAATCGGGGACTTGGGAGGAGAGCCGCCGCAGGGGCGTCAACAGCGCCACACATACCATCGCGAGCGTCCATCCCGTCTTCATGGCATGACCTTGCGTTGTCTACCCCTTCCGAGCAAGTCTATGCTCCTGCATGCCCGCTCGCCCGTACATTCTCAACGAGCTGACCTGGAAGGCCGTGCGCGATGCGCGGTACGAGGTCGCCGTCTTGCCGTGGGGGGCGACGGAGGCGCACAATCTCCATCTCCCCTATACCACCGACAACATCCAAGCGGAGGAAATCGCGACGCGCGCCACCGGGCGCGCGTGGGAACGTGGCGCGAAGGTCGTCGTGTTGCCGCTGGTACCATTCGGCGTGAATACGGGCCAGCTCGACATTCCGCTCTGCGTGAACATGAATCCCAGCACCCAGGCGCTCGTGCTGCACGACGTCGCGATCTCCCTCGCAGGGCAGGGTATCCCGAAGCTCGTGGTTTTCAACGGGCATGGCGCCAATGACTTCCGCCAAATGATCCGCGAGCTGCAGCCGCAAGTCTCAGTTTTTCTGTGCGTGATCAATTGGTACGAGGTCGTGGATCCGCAGTCCTTTTTCTCCGATCTCGGCGACCATGCCGGCGAGCTGGAGACGAGCGTGATGCAACACATCGCGTCGGAGCGCGTGCTGAAGGGGAAACGCTACGTGGAAGCCGTGACCGGGAAGATCGCAGACTTTCTCGTCGAGCTGGCGCGCGCCGATACGGCGAAGATGTACGAGTGACTCTCTAACCCAGTCCTAGAGCCGGAACAGGTAACTCAGCTTGAGAAAGAATGCGTCGTCGGTGCGGTTCAAGCCCCGGAACCGGAATGCCTCCTCATCCAGCATGTTGCTCCCGTATCCCGCGAACACGACCGTCCCGGGCATCGGCTGGTAGCTGAGCAGCACGTCCGCATGTAGCAGATTGCTGCTGCTAGCCGCGGCGCGGGTCACACTGCCACCCGCCCCAGCAATGAGAATCGGCGCGTTCGTGCGGGAATCGTCCCGCAGCGAATCCGTCTGATCCTGGATATACTGGCCGACGACTCTGATAAACAACGGCCGCGACAGTTGGTACTCGAGCTTTGCCCGGAGGACGCGACCGACGTTCACGAGCGTGCCGTCCGTGCGACGATTCACCTGTTGCCAGAAGTAGCTGATCGAGTTGCGAATCCGCTCGGTGGGGCGGTACGACAGCTCCGCGTTCATATAGATCAAGTCCGCCGAAGCCCACTCGAAGAAATTCTCGTCATGGCCCTTGAGGAAGAATCCGTCGGCGCTGAAATGCTTCCACTGCGGTGTCGCCACCTGAACGATGAATTCGCCGTTTTCGATCGTCGGCTGGCCGACGAAGGGAATGGTGTCGAGTCCCCCTCCGGCTTTCGGGATTTCCAGTCGATAGCGGGCGTACAGCGCGGAGTCATACCCAAACGATTCGACGAAATAGCCGGCACCGACATTCCAGCCGCCACGCAACGTGGCGTTGCCGTTGAAATGCAGCTTCTTGTCCTGCATGTGGCGGCCGTGGATGAAGTTTTGATATTGCCAGATGCCGTCCACGACGATGTCGCCCGTGAAGCGCTGCAGCAACGCGCCGGGACGGCCATACGTCGTCCAGCTCGGGTCCACATACGAGTGCACGATGCCCGCCCGGCCAATGAACCCACTCGCGTCGCGGAAATCGTCCCCGATCCCGGCGAACACGCTGCGCAAACCCCAGATCCGGTGCTGAATCGTGAACTGGGTCAGCCACAGCGGCGCCGTCGTCGTCACACCGCCGGCACGCGTGCGACTGCCCGCGAGCTGCAGATTCAGCCCAAAGATGTCCTTGAACACGAGACGGCTGTCGACCTCGGCCACCCGATTGTAATCGCCGCCTACGATCCGGTCCGTGTAGACCATGCCGATCCGGGAGCCGTGGCCCATGCTGTGTTGCGCTCTGAGAATCGTGAAGATCGGATTGTCGGTCCCCGTCGGCGAAGCGAATTTTTGATCGACCGCCGAGAGCAACCCGATGTCCGTCCCGAATGCCGTGCCTGTGAGCTTCGCCGCCGCGACCGGCTGCACGATGCGGCGCGTGTAGATGAGATTCTGCGGCACCTGAAATAGCTCGCTGCCCTCGAGGAAGAACGGCCGCTTCTCGGGGAAGAAGAGCGCCTGCCGGGGATCGAATGCGAGCTGCCCGGCGTCGGATTCCACCTGCGAGAAGTCCGGTTTGATCGTGCCGTTCAGCGTGAGATTGTCGGACACACCCCAGCGCACGTTCCCGCCGACTTGCGGGTTGCCCATGTCGTACTGATAGCCGGACGCGGTCGGTGCACCGCTGGCTCTCCCGGTCGCCTCCGGATTGAGGTCGACGACGAGCCCGCGATGCATGCCGGTCAGGCCGCTGAGCGTTCCCGACTGCGCAATGAACGAGGCATTCGCCCGGCGCGCGGGATACCACGAATCCTCGAAGCCGGAGTGCTTGACCTCGCGCAGCACGTTGATGCTCCAGTCCTGCGGCTGCCGGGCTTGATAGCGCAAACTCTTGAAGGGGATGCGCACTTCGACCTCGTATCCCCAGTCGGTCAGGCGTCCTCTGGATTCGTAGACGAAGTCGGGGCTGAGATCAGGTTGCTCGCGCCCGACGACCGCGCCGCCGATGAAGCCGCTGGCGGTGACGTTGGCGCCCTCGATCAGCGAGCCGTCGCCCTGCACACCCAGCGGATTCACCGCGAACATCAGCACCTGTTTCGCGTCGTGAAATGTGCCGAGCAGGATCTGAACGTTGTCGTCGCCGAAGATCTGGTCCCGATTGGCGAGGGTCATCGTCGGACGGCCGTGCGATTCGAAGGCGCGAATCCCGAAGTAGATCGCGTTGGGTGAGTACCAGACCAGCACCTGGGTTGAGTCAGCAGCGGGCACGCCGTCGTTCGGGGCGTATTGCGAGAAACCGGTCAGCACGGCGGCATGCGCCCAGACCGAGTCCGACAGATCGCCATCGATGAGGACATCGGCCTCGATCCGCGGAATCCGGACCTCCAGCTGACGATCCCGACCCGAGTAAATCATCGAATCGGCGGGGAGTAGCAGCAGCAACGCCAAGAGCATGGCCCGATAATACGGCTCTGAGCCCGATCGGCCACGCTAGGCAGGGTTAGGAATGTGTCACGGCCCCGGTTTTTGCTCGGAGTGTAACTTTGTCCAATGCTCCTTCCACTCCTCGTGTTGCTCCAAGGGGTTGCACAACAGCCGATTCCTCAGCCGCGTCGCGAAATCACTGATCCCGGCGTCATTGCCACTGATCAGCGTGTCACCCCGGCTGGTCTGCAGAGCGTCTTCACCGGTCGCGTCACGGGCGTCCGGTTCGGCGCCCGCCCCGGGGAGATCTGGGTGACGGTGCCTGGCGCGCTCTACCGGCTCGGCTGGCGCGACAACGCCGTGCTCGGGAGCACCGCATTCGACGGCCACAGCGGCGTGCAGGGAATCGCGATCGACCCTGTTAGCACGGCGGGGCGCGTGTTTCTGTCTGCGGTAGGTAAGCTGCCGGCGGCTTTAGCATTAAGCCGCACACCCGGTTCGGATAGCGTGGCGCGGGCAAAATCGGTCGCGCACCTCGTTGCGTACGGCGTCGACAGCATCGTTTTACAGCTGTCTTCACCCGCGCTCGGAGACTATATCGCCGGCGGTCCGATGATCGCGCGGCGTCGCAACGCTTCCGGCCACCGCGTCGTTGCCGTGCCCCTTCCGGCCAATGACGAGCTCGCCGTACTCGATGCCGAGGACGGCTCATTGCTCAAGAAGATCGCGCTCGGCGTCCTGCCGGTCGCCGCCGTCATGAGTGAAGATGGTTCCGTCGCGTACGTCTCGAATCTCGGCGGTCGCAAGCCGACCGCGCGCGATCGCTCTGCCAAACAATGCTGCGATCCGTTCGCGGAGCTCGTGCGTGTGGATGCGCGCGGCATGGTGCCGCCGGGCAGTGTGACCCGCGTCGATCTCGTCGCCGGCAAGGTCAGCAAGGTGATTCCCGTGGGACTGCACCCAACCGGCCTGGCATGGGACGAAAAGGGCGGGCGGCTCTACGTCGCCAACGGCAACTCGGACAACGTGAGCGTGATCGACACCCGCCAGGATTCGGTGATCTCGACGATCACAGTGGCGCCGTTCCGCGAGCGCAAGATCGGGTTCGCGCCCACGGCCGTCGCTCTCTCACCCGACGGCGCGACCCTGTTTGTGACATTGGGCGGGTTGAACGCGGTTGCGATGTACGGGGTAACTCGTGGTCCCGCCCGACTGCGTGGGCTCATTCCAACCGGCTGGTATCCCACCACGATCGATGTGAGCCCGGACGGTGGCACGATTGCGGTCGGCACGCTGTTCGGGGTGGGGTCGGGCGTGGGACGCAACGTGGGATTAGTGGGCCGGTACGTGCATGCCTATCGGGGGTCGGTGAACGTCATCGCCGTACCGAATGACGCGGGGCTGAACGCGTACACGACTTCAGTGGCGCAGAACAACCGTCTCACGCTTCAGGGAGGCGTCGGGCTGGTTTCCTCGGCGCCTCGCCCTGCTGTGCCGGCGAGTGCTGTTCCGGAAAGGCCCGGAGAGCCGTCCCGCATCGACCACGTCGTCTACATCATCCGTGAGAATCGCACGTACGACCAGATCTTTGGCGACATGGGGAGGGGGGCAAGCGACAGCTCGTTCCTTCAGTACGGCCGCGACGTCACCCCCAATGCGCACGCGCTCGCTGACCAGTTCGTGCTGCTCGATCATTTCTTCGCGTCGGGCGGCAACTCGGCGGATGGGCACAACTGGTTGACGCAAGCGAATGAGACCGAATACCCGATGTGGCCGCTCTACACCGGCCGGAGCTATCCGTCCGAAGGCACCGATCCGCTCGCGTATTCGTCCGGCGGCTTCTTGTGGGAGGCGGCGCAGTCCAAGGGGAAATCGGTGTCTGTCTTTGGCGAGTACGCGCCGTTCATTCAGAACGACAGCGCGTCATTACGCGCTTCTCTGCTCGCGCAATACCGCGATTCCCAACCGCACAAGCCCGCCTTTTTCCGCAGTTTGTTGGTGAACCGCTTCCACACGCGGTCCGATATCCCCTCGCTCGATCGCTTGCTGGTGCGTGAATATCCTGGCTGGACGCAGGAAATTCCCGACGTGGTGAAGGCGGATGTCTTTCTCGAACACCTGCGCGAATGGGAATCGAAAAAGACGATGCCGAACCTCGTCCTGGTCGCCCTGCCGAGCGATCATACGGAGGGGACGAGCCCCGGATGGTGCACGCCCAAGGCGTGCGTTGCGGACAACGATCTCGCGCTCGGCCGGATGGTCGAGGCCCTGTCGCACAGCTCCTTCTGGACATCGATGGCGATTCTCGTGGTCGAGGATGATGCGCAGAACGGCGTCGATCACATCGACGGGCACCGAACTGTGGCCCTGGTCGCCAGCCCGTACGCTAAACGCGGAGCGATCGACTCGACGTTCTACAGCCAGCCGAGCATGGTGAAGACGATCGAGCTGATGCTCGGCCTGCCGGCGCTGAGCATGTTCGATCTGGTGGCGACGGACATGCGCGCGAGCTTCATCGCGCCGACTGAGACGCCCAACCTCGCGTCCTACAGCGCGATCGTGCCGAAGCAGTCGCTGTACGAAAGAAACCAGGAGGTCGGTGCCATCACGGGTCCGCGTGCCGCCGAGCGGCGCAGCGCTGCGCGCGCGTCGGCGCGCATGAACTTCGCGGCGCCCGATGCCGCGCCGTCGGAGCTCCTCAACCGCATCCTGTGGCATGACGCCCGCGGATGGGATACGCCGTACCCGGCGATACAGCGTGCGCTGTTTTTCCCTCTTTCTCGAGATCTCGAGGACGACGAACGAGAGAAGCGCCCCTAGGGTCGGTCTCTCAAAAACGAAGCGGCGCTGCTGACCGCTGTCGCGCCGATGGAGATCAGCGCGCCGTCACGTCCGACCGATTGCACGCCGAGCACGGTCGCGACCGGGGGATTCGAGCCGAAGTACGCAGCTCCCGCTTGGCGAATCATCGCAAGGTCGGCGGGATGGTAATTGACGACGTAGATCGTCAGTGACACGACATCACGCGGCAATGCGCCCGCCGACCGCAATACCGCCGTCAGGTTCGCAAAGGCGCGATCGGCCTGCGTTTTCAGATCTGTCCCGGCCAGGGTCCCTGCGCTATCGACGCCAACCTGGCTCGCGACATACACCGTCCGACCGACGTGCACTGCCACCGCACCAATGTCGGGCGCGGCGACGCCAGGCGCGTTGGGGACGGACGCTTTCGGCTCCGGCGCCGGCGCTCCCGAGGCTCGGAAGCCCCCGCCGCCGAATGCCGCCTCCTGCCAGCGCAGCTCATCCTCGCGACGCTTTTGCTCGGCGACGCGCTCCTCTCCCTCTTTCCATTTGCGATAACTCTTGACCTCGTCGCTGGTGAGAAAGCGCCGCAGATCGTTCTCGAATCGATCCTGGCGATCCTTGAGATACTTGCCCAGGTCCTGGAGTCGCTCGGCGTAGAACAAGGCCGCTGCGCGGTCACCGGCATCGAGGCGCTCGGTCATTTTTTGGGTCGCCACGCCGGCGCTGTCGCGCTGCGGTCGAGTGGCGACCATGAACGAATCGTAGATCTGCGCATAGTGCGCGGCCTCCTGATCGTTGAGGCCGAGCAGCACTCGCGCTGTCGCCGAATCCAATGGCCCGGCGAGCTCGATGCCCGGAAGCTTTGGTGTACTAGGCGCGTAGCGCCCTTGCGTCACGCCGCCGCGGCCGTAGCCGCCCTGTCCCAAGGCCACGCAGGGCAGGAAGACCAGGGTTGCGGCCAGGAACATGTATCGAATCGAGCGAATCATACTTTTCTCCTCACAGTGATCTCTGAACGATGCGCGAAGGGATTCTATCGTTGCATGGTCGGGCGACGTAGCATTATGCCTCATGACAATACCGACAGAACCCATCGGAAGCATTCCCCGGCCTGCCGAGCTCATCGACGGCATGCAACAACTCGCCGCGGGCCGAATCTCGCAGGACCAGATGCGGAACTTGTACGACCGCGCTATCCGCGATACGATCCGCCGGCTCGAAGAGACCGGGTCGCCCATCATCACGGATGGCGAGCAGACGAAGCCGAGCTTCGCCACCTATCCGATCCACGGACTCGAGACCCTCGCGCCAGGCGGGGTCACGATTCCCTTTGCCGACGGTCATACACGACAGCTGCCGAAACTCGCCGCCGGTCCGTTCCAATACCGCACGTACGCGGTGACCTATCTCGAAGAGGCGAAGAAGCACGCGCGTGTACCGGTGAAGCAGGCGGTTATTTCGGCTTCCGCGCTCAGTCTCTTGTATCCGCAGGAAGGTATACCCGGTTACTCGCGTGACGCATTCCTCGCGGATCTGCTGCGCGAAGCCGAGCGTGATATCCGGCAGTGCCTCGCGCGCGGCGCGGCCAATGTGCAGATCGACTTCACGGAAGGGCGGCTCGCGGTGAAGCTGGATCCTTCGAAGCAACTGCTGCGCAGCTTCGTCGACCTCAACAACCGCGTCCTCGATCGCTTTACCGCCGACGAACGCTCGCGCATCGGTGTCCATACCTGTCCGGGCGGCGATCACGACTCGACCCACAGCGCCGACGTCGACTATGCCGAGCTATTGCCCGATCTATTCCGGTTGCAGGTCCGCAACTTCTACATTCAGCTCGCCAGCGAACGAAATCGGACGCGCGTGCTGCGGATCATCAAAGAGAACGCCGAGGCGGACCAACGTGTCTTCGTCGGCGTGACGGACCCGATCGATCCCAAAATCGAGACACCGGAAGAAGTTCGCGACCGTGTGCTCGAGGCGGCCGAAATCATCCCGCTCTCGCAGCTCGGCACGACCGATGACTGTGGCTTTTCCCCGTTTGCGGACGATACCTCGACCGCGCGGGAGACGGCGTTCGCCAAGATCCGCGCGCGCGTCGCCGGAACGAAGCTCGCCGAGCAGGCGCTGACGTCGACGACTACTGCCGCACGGCCACAGCGCTGATGTCGAACGTCACCTTATCCGCGACGCGGACGGTGCCTCCGGGCCCGCCGCGGTAAGGCCGGATTCCGAAATCCGTCTGCTTCACCGCGAATGTCGCCGTCGCCCGCAACGTGTCGCTCGCGATCGTGAACTGAACGTCGAGCGGCACTTCCCGCGTCACGCCTTTGATCGTCAATGAAGCGACGATGCGCAGGTGGCCATTGCTCGGCTCGACCGAGCGGGACGTGAGCCGAATCTCGGGATAGTGCGCGACGTCGAGCACATCGGTCCGCATCGTTGCGGTCACTTTGCGGATTTCCCCGGTATCGGGCGGAGTCAGGACCTCCAGACTATCCGTCGGGACGACGACCTCGACCTTTGAATCAGCCGGCGCATCGGCATGGTATTCGATGCGCCCCGAGAATGCCCGCGCGCGAATCACGTGCTCGTGACCGGCGAATCCCAGTAGTCCCGCTTTGCCCGTTTTCACTTCGAGCTTGCTTGCTGGTGAGAGGACGTAGGTGACGACGTCGCGTCCAGCGGCCGGCGCGACGATGGTGACTACGAGACAGATCGCGTTAGCGAGGCGCAGGGCCGAGCTTGGGCGGCTTGGGTCCGTGGCGGACGGCGCCGCGCACCGGCACGTAGTCGAGTGGCGTTCCGGCGCGCGCGCACCGCAGCAGCAAACCGCCGCGGCTCATGTCTCCCCGTCCAGCGAACGTCGGCGGAAAGAGCAACCGATCGCCGAGCACGTCCATGAGTGGGCCGACGTATTTCTCGGTCGCCACGCTGCCGAGGAGGACCGCACGTCCGTCCGGTCCCAGGGCACGCTCGAGCGCCATGGCGTGCTGCACGAGCGGTTCGCGGTAGCGCGGCTCGTCTTCATCGACCGGGACTTCCGCCATCTCCTGCAGGTCCATCAGGCAAATCGGGACGTCGGCAGCCATCAGCCCGCGTCCCGGCGCGATGACCAGCGCACCCGACCACCCCCGAGGCGGCGCACCAAACGCGTTCGCGTAGGCGAGCTTGCCGCGGAAATAGAGGCTGCTCATGAACGTGAAGACTCCGCCGATTGGAGCGCCACCGTTCGCGAGCCTCGCGGTCAGGGGGCTCGTGCGGCTCTGCAGCAACAGCTTTGCGCGGGTGCCGGAGCAGCTCGCGGGGGATAAGAGAAACACCGTCAGCATGTCAGCGCTCCATGTAGCGCCGTAAGAAAAACATCGCCACACCAAAGATCACGATGATCAGGATCAACCAGACGATGCGCGGCATCTCGGATCTCCACAAATCTCGACACGAAATATTGCACGCAGAAATCCCGTTTCACATATTAGCGCATGTTCGGGTTCGGCGGTGGTCTCTTTACCTTCGCGGCGCTCTTTTATTTCGCCGCGGAATACGAGCACCTCTCCGGCTGGAAATGGGCCCTGGCGAGTGGCGCGGTCACGGTGACGGTCAAAGGGCTGTTCCCCGGATCCTTCATTTTCGTGCTGCCCGCCCAGTTTGGGCTCTTCCTGGTGATGTGGTGGGCGCACACCAAGAACCAGGCGCAGCGGCAAGGCGACCTCGAGAAGCGGGAGGCCGACGTCCGGCGCGAGCGCCAAGAGCGCGTCAGCCGCGCGCGGGCCGAAGCCGATGCCACTACCGATTGGGACGCACAAGAGCGTCAGCGGGAGGCTGCGGCTGAGGTGGCGCGTAAGGACCGCCAGGAGCGGGTGCGACTGGCGCGCGAGCAGCGCGAGCGCGAGGAGCGCGGGAGGGGAAGCGGAACCTAGCTAGATCAATCCTTGCCCCAGTTTCCACGCCGTCCCTATCCCCAACCCCATCCACAGTAAGTCCAAAGGCCCGAACGACATCAACAGCAGCACCCAAAAACCGAACTTCGCCAGCAAACTGCTGTCGTAGTGAGCGTGCACGAGGCGCTCCCGTTCCTCGAGTGTAGAGGCCTTCGCTCGAGCCACGACTTCAGAGTCGATTTGCGACCGCAACTCGGCCCCGGCGCCCAGGAAAGACGTATCGCGGAGCAGCTCGGGACGGGTGTCCAGTGTATGCTGCAGGTCCGGCGAAAAAGAGTGGTTCTTCGCCATGTCGAGGAAGAACAGCGATGACGTGGCCCGCCAGTCCTGGACGAATTCCTCGCGCAGGACCGGTTGTAAGGCGAACACGACCACCGCAAGCTTTGCGACCAGCAGGGTAGCGGCAGTCAGGATGGCGGCGAGGATCCCGGTGGCCTTGGTGGGCGGCTTCGCCGCCTTGGCGATGGCGATGCCCAGCAGGCCGCCCACACCCCACGATGCCAGTCCGACGTCGTGGTGCGTGATCCGCGCGACCGCGACCCACGCGATGATCAACGCGAGCCCCGCCAGGATGCCCGCCAGTAGCGGCGAGCCCTCCTTTGGCGCGCTCGGCGCTTTGGCTGCCCCGCCATAGACCCGCACGTTCGCCATGGGCCCTACTATAGCAGACGCCGTTTCAATTTGCCCTAGACGGTCATGACCACCGGGGCATGATCGCTCGTGCCGACGTCCGCTTGCACGACGCAACTCGTCGCTCGCTGGGCAATCGCGGGTGCGGCGAGCAGGTAATCCAATCGCCAGCCGATGTTGCGGGCGCGTAGATTCCGCCACGGCGCCCACCACGTGAACAGATTGGGATTGTCGGGATCGAAGGCTCGGCCGACGTCGACCAGGTGCTCGCCGAGCAGATTCTCGAACAGCGCGCGCTCTTCCGGGCGCTGGCCGACGGCGTTGGGCTTGCGCTCCTTCGGATGCACGTCTATCTCGGTGCGCGCGATGTTCATGTCGCCGCACAACAGCAGCTCGCGGCCCTCCGCGTGTAATTGGCTTGCCCACGCCGCGAGTTTCGTGACGAAGTCGAGCTTCGCCGCATAGTCCTTGCCGCCGTTCGGGACGTACACCGACGCGATCACGAGATTGCCGTGTTCGACTTGAACGATTCGCGATTCCATGTCGAACGGCGGATGGCTGAAGACCGGATCGACCGCGAAAAGATCTTTGCGGACGTGTAACGACACGCCCGAATAGCCCTTCAGGGTGTGCCAGTACGCATGATAGTCCGGGACTTTGCATTCGGCGGGGATCTGCGCGGCGGTAGCTTTTAGCTCCTGCAGGCAGACGACGTCCGGCCGGTCGCGCTGCAGCCACTCGCACAGCTGCGCCGCGCGGGCACGAATGCCGTTGACATTCCAGGTTGCGATTTTCACGCCGGAATGATAAGCCCTTGACGTCGGAGGGCAGGTGCTTACATTACCTATCAGTTATGAAACCATCTGGTTATTCACTTGACGCGACCTTCGCCGCCCTCGCCGACCCGACCCGCCGGGCGATCCTGGCCCGGCTGGCGAACGGCGAAGCGACAGTCACCGAGCTCGCCGCGCCCTTCGATATGACGCAACCCGCGATCTCAAAGCATCTCAAGGTCCTAGAGCGAGCTGGCCTGATCACCCGCGGCCGCGCGGCGCAGCGCCGGCCCCGCAAACTCGAGCCTCGGCCGCTCGCCGAGGCGACCGATTGGATCGAGCGTTACCGCCGCATCTGGGAGGCGAACTTCGCACGCCTCGATGCGGTGCTGCAGCAGTTGAAGAGCAAGGAGAAGAAGACAGTGGACGCGCTGCTCGAGGACGTGAAACCCAAGCCGAAGCAGAGGAGATCCAAATGACGCCGGCCGCAGCTGTGAAGATTACGACCCCAACCGACCGCGAGGTAGTAATGACGCGCGTGTTCGACGCGCCGCGGGGTATGGTGTTCGACGCCTTGACGAAGCCCGAGTTGCTGAGGAAATGGCTCCTCGGTCCGCCTGGGTGGACGATGCCTGTGTGCGAGGTTGACCTGCGCGTCGGCGGCAAGTACCGCTATGTCTGGCAGAACGCCGAGGGCCGTAGCATGGGCATGGGCGGGACATTCCAGGAGATCACGCGGCCGTCGCGCATCGTCGCCACAGAGGCGTATGAGGAGTACTGGACGGGTGGCGAGACGCTCGTTACTACAGAGCTCGTCGAGACACGCAGCAAGACCACGCTGAGCACTACCGTCCGCTACGCGTCACGCGACGCACGGGACGCTGCCATCAAGATGGGCGCGACGAAGGGATTGGAAGCAAGTTACAACCGGCTGGACGAACTGCTGACCACGCAAACCTGACGACTACGGGAGAATCCGATGCAGAAAATCACACCGTTCCTCTGGTTCGACAACAACGCCGAACAAGCCGCGGAGTTCTATGTGTCGGTCTTCAAGAATTCCAAGATTCTGAACGTCAGCCGTTACGGCGACGCTGGCCCCGGCCCCAAAGGCTCGGTCATGGTCGTCAACTTCCAGCTCGCGGGTCAGGAGTTCACAGCACTCAACGGGGGGCCGCTGTTCAAATTCAGCGAGGCATTCTCGCTCGTCGTGAATTGCGAGAATCAGCCGGAACTGGATGAGTACTGGAGCAAGCTGACGTCAGGAGGGGGGCAGGAGAGCCAGTGCGGCTGGCTGAAGGACAAGTTCGGCTTCTCCTGGCAGATCGTTCCGACCGAGCTCGGTAAGCTAATGAGCGCCAAGGATCCCGCCAAGGCGAACCGCGTGATGCAGGCGCTGCTTCGAATGAAAAAGCTCGATATCGCGAAGCTGCGGCAGGCCGCTGAGGGCAAGGAACCCGCCTTCAGCCGTTGACCGTCCGCATCCCGCCTTCGGCGTAGCGCGCGCCCGCGGCGATTCCTTTCGTCACGACGCCTTCGATGCGTCCGATATCGGCGCCCGACAACTTCAGGTTGAGGGCGCCGATGTTTTCCTCGACGTATTGGCGATGCTTGGTACCCGGAATGGGCACGATGTCCGACCCTTTCGCGAGCAGCCAGGCGAGCGCGAGCTGACTCGGCGTGCAGCGCTTCTCGCGCGCCAGCTCCTCCACCCGGCGCACGAGATCGAGATTCTTCTGGAAATTCTCACCCTGGAAGCGCGGATGATTCTTGCGCCAGTCGCCTTCCTCGATGTCCTCCGGCCGTTTGATCTGGCCGGTCAGGAACCCGCGGCCCAACGGGCTGTACGCGACGAAACCGATCTTGAGCTCGCGAACGGTCGGCAGGATGTCGTCCTCCACGTCGCGGCTCCACAGGGAGTACTCGGTCTGCAGAGCGGTAATCGGGTAGACGGCGTGGGCGCGTCGCACCGTCTGCGCCGACGCCTCCGACAGACCGAGGTAGCGGATTTTTCCCTGCTGGGCGAGATCCGCCATGGCGCCGGCGGTCTCTTCGATCGGGACGGTGCGGTCGACACGATGCTGGTAGTAGAGATCGATGTACTCGACGCCGAGGCGTTGCAGCGAAGCGTTGCAGGCGTCTTTGACGTATTCAGGCCGGCCGTTCACGCCCATCCACTTCCCATCGGGTCCGCGCACGTTGCCGAATTTGGTCGCCAGGATGACCTGCTGGCGTTTCCCTTTGATCGCCTTGCCGACCAATTGCTCGTTCGTGTACGGGCCGTAGACGTCCGCGGTATCGAGGAAGTTGATGCCCAGCTCGAGCGCCCGATGAATCGTCGCGATCGACTCGGCGTCGTCACGGGAGCCGTAGAAGTCGGACATCCCCATGCAGCCCAAGCCGAGGGCTGAGACCGTCAGGCCCTGCGTTCCGAGTTTGCGCTGTTGCACGCTTAGAAACCCTCCGTCAGACTGAAGCGCACCATCCAATTCTTCTGCGGCCGGTCGAACGGATGTACCACATCCATCTGCCCGATCGCGTAACCGAACAGGTTCATGCGGAACGATACGCCCGTGCTGCGGACGATCTTGCGCGGGCCATTGCCAAAGAGCTGCGCTCCCTGCGACGTGGTCCAGGCAAGACCAGCATCGTAGAAGATCCCGGCCTCGATCGGCAGGAAGCCATAGTAACCGCCACCAAGGCCGAGCAGCCCGAACGGCGGAAACCGCAGCTCCCCGCTCGCCACGACAATCTTGCTGCCGAACAGCTGGTCGACTACGGGGCACGTGCCCGAGGTGCCGCATTCGGTCGCGTCGAAGCTCCCAAAGTCGTAACCACGCACGAGGCTTGGGTAGCCGATAAACAACGGGTACAGGCGCTCCCCATCGTTGCCGTAACGGCCGACGTGGATGACGCGTCCCGCCAACGTGAACGGCCGGAAGGGCATTACATACTTACGATAGTCCGCCAGCACCGTTAAGAACTTCAGGCTGCCGAAGGTTGGATCGACCTCGAGCCGCCAGCGGCTGCCTAGGATGGGGCTCGTCGCGCCGAAAAATGCATTGTCATGCACGAGCGCAGCGCTCGCGACGCCCAGGTTCAGTGCAGGCGCCGGCGTGGGCAGCGGGGTTCTTGTGTTGAACTCCCGCCCCAGGAATGGATTGACCCCCGTTGAATCGAGCTCCCTTGCGAACGTGATGTTCTGCACGCCGCCAGAGAACTCAAGGCGGTCGGCGCGATTGAACGGATACGCGACGATGCCGCTGAGCTCGCGGTACGTCGTCTTGAACCGATCTATCACTTCCCACGTGGTGCCATTGGCGTCGGTGGGGCAGCATGTGAGTGTACCTGAGATGTACGGTATTTGCTGCGCGCCGACGCTCCAATTGAGCCGAGACTTGCGGTTATTGTACGCGGCGAGCGCCGCAAAGTCCGCGAGCCTGCCGTTAACCTGCGCCATCGTGACGAGGTTGTGATCGCCGAGCATATCGCTCCAGAACAGCGTGATGCCGCCGCCGACGTACGTGCCGAACCGGTCGGCAGCGACTGCAAGGCTCGGCTGAGAAACGAAATCGAGCGACAGCTTGGGGCTATACGCCTTGATCGCACTACTCAGCGCGACCGTTCCTTCGGCCGGCAATCCTGGCGTGGGGTCGCTGATCAATGCCGCCACGCCGGCTGGCCGGTCGATCGGCGGTAACATTGCCGCGGACGGGGGCAACGCTTTCACAGGCCCGCCGGCGAGTGCCTCGAGGTCATCCATCACCTGGATGGCGTAGCCGCCGCCGGTATAGACGGTGAACGCCGCCTTCGGTGTCTTTTGCGCGATGCTCAACGCCGGGCTCAACGCCGCGATGCCGCTGACGCCGGTGAAGACGTTCGTCACCTGCGTGATCGCGCCGTCCGCGAGCGATAGCCGATAGACGTTGGTGATGCCGCCCGGATCGGCGAGGAAGTACAGGTCGCCGTTGGGGCTCCATTGCGGGTTGATGTGCTTGGCGTTCGGGAGATGGGGCAACTCGCGGATATTCCCACCGGTGTGGGCGTCGATCACCGCCAGCTCGTAGTCGCCATACACGAGCTTGTCGAGCGATGTCCCAAACCGGTCTGTCACGAACGCAATGAGCCTCCCATCGGGCGACCAGGCAGGTTCTAGATCGGCGTAGAGGTCGTGGGTCAGCCGGTTCACCTTCCCGCTCTCGAGATCGTACGTGAAGAGATCGGTGACTCCGCCCACCTGCGCGCTGAACGCGATCATCTTGCCGTCGGGTGACCACGTCGGGTTGAAGATTTCACCGACGCCTGGGACTTTCACCTCTTTGATGAGGTCGCCGTTCTCACCCTGCACGATTCGCAACGCCGCCTGCCCCGTCACCACCGCGCCGAACACGAAGCGACTGCCGTCCGCGTCCCACGCGCCGGCCGAGGTGATGAACTGCAGGCTCTCGAGGTGGGTGTCCCGAGTCGCGGAGACGAGCGTGCGGATCGTGTGGCCGTTCTGCGCATCGGCGAGGTAGATGTCGAACGAGAACAGGCTGGCGTCTGATATGTAGACAACGCGTCGGCCATCCGGGCTCAACGACGGGGCGAGGTTGTAGTGCTGCTCTTTGCCCGGGCTGATCAGTAGGCGCGCGCCCGTTGCGGTCACGGGCATCTGTAGCTCGGGTGGCACGTGCTTGCGATCGGCGGGAAGCTGGACGCCGGTCGCCACGGCCACGGGCTGCGCCGCTTCGATCAAAGCCCGGTGCCAGTCCGCGATGGTGCTGTCGACGGGACGGTGCGTCATCTGCTCGAGCGCGCCCTGGACGTTGCCGGTTCGGCCGGCCGCGCGCAGCAGCGCGCCGACGATGTCGTCGCCGTAGGTGCCGCCCAGGTATGCCCACAGCGATTGGCCCCAGCGATAGGGGAAGTACTTCGGATTCTCGAGATCATGAAACTTGGGGAGATCCCCGCGCCGCACCGCGTCGCGCATCCACATCGTGGTGTTGGGATCCACGGGGCCGAGGGACATATACTCGGCCATTCCTTCGACGAACCACAGCGGCACGCGATTGAATCCGGTTGACGCCGACGATCCTCGGCCGACGCCTGTGATGTCGTACTGGAACGCGTGCGTCAATTCGTGCCCGATCACGTGATCGGTTTCTTTCAGCGAAGCGCCTGCCGGGAGGACGATGCGGCGTTTGATGCTCTCCGTGACGCCGCCCGTTCCTTCGCCCGGTTGCTGACCGCCGAACACGTTCGTTTGCCAGAAATCAGGCGCATCCGCGTAGAGGATCAGGGGCTGCCGGCCGCTCAACTGATGGCGCAAAACGGTTGAGAGGCGCGTGTACCACCGTTCCGCCATGCGCCCGGCTTCAGCCGCAAGATCCGCTTCCTTATCATAGAAGTAGATGTCGAAGTGCTGGGTCTTGAGGATCTTGAAGTGGAACGTCTCATACTGAACGGCATTGCGGCCGAAATACTGAGCCCGAACCGGGAGAGCGAACAGCGATAGCGCCCCGAGAAGCAGGCTAAGTCGTGTCGTGGTTGTCATGACCTACATTACCCCCGTTGGTCCCGTTCGGCACAACAACACTTCTTTAAGGATATCGTATGACGCGGCTGCTCGCGCTGTCACTTCTCTCTCTCGACGGTCAACAGGGTCAGACTCCAGCAGCTTGGAAGGACTCCGGCTTCGTACAGAACGACATCTACCGCGTTGGGTTCCCGGCGCTCGCGTCGGAATCGTAGGTGACGTTCGAACAGACGAGTGACAGCGCCGCGATGTTAATAGGCGGCGAGACTTGATCCGAAGTGGATGCAGCAGCTGGTCTGTTAGGTTCCCGGCCGGTTCCGCGCCGGCGCGAACGAGGGCAGCGTCCGCGCGGGACCGATGCGCCGCGCCTCGATCTTCTGGTAGTCCTTCGTCCACGTCTTGCCGCCGTCGGTCGACCGGTCGGCAATCCAGGAAAAGTGATCAGGCTGGATGTTGTAGTAGCGGATCCGCCACTGTGACGGCGTCCCGCGCGCGACGCCGAAGGTTTGCTCGATCCGCATCTCGTCGCCCACTTTGTGACCGGTGCCGAAATCTTGCAGGCCCGTTCCGGCATCCGCGCCAATGAGCTCCCAGCGGTCGGCGGCGCCGTTGTAGTTGCGGATGGTGGTGGTAACGTAGTAGGTCTGGCCGCTGTCCCCCACGACCCGATACTCATCCAGGATCTGGCCGTCCGCGAGCCGCACCGCGCTCCAATAGCCGCGATTGGTGCCGTATTGCGGATTGGTGACCGTGAACTCCCAATCGCCCAGCAGATAGTCGAACTCGCCCTTATGAGCGTCGAAGGCTCTCTGCATCGGCGTGGTTTGAGCCGAGAGCAGAGTCGTGAGCGTCGCACCGATGAGAAGCACAAGCTTACCGTAGCGCATTGGTTCTCTCCTTGATTTCAGAAGCCGCCGCCACCGCCGCCGCCGCCACCGCCACCCGATCCACCGCCGCCACCAAAGCCTGAGCCGCCGGAGCTGCGCGGCGAGGATGATAGCGTCGTGCCCGCCACGGTGCCGAGCTGTGAGAGGCTGCTGGAGAAGTTGGACACGTTGAAGTTCACGACGCTAGGTCCGACGTACCACTGCGGCGGCTGTGTATAGATGCCTTCGAACGCGCGCGCGAATTGCTTCTCGACGCCGAAAGCCATCGCAAACGGCAGATACTTGTCGAACAGCTCTGGATGGCCGACGATTATGCGCTTCAGGTGCTCCGACTCGACGCGACGGAGGAACTCATCGAATCCAAGGACTTGTTCGAGCGCGCGGGTACCCGAATCGGTACGAGCGGGCATGATTGTTGAGAACGCGAGCAAAATCAGCCCACTCACAGCACCGGCGATGATGAAAGGAACGGGCGTCAGCTGAAAGCGGGCCGCGACCAGCCATCCCAAGACCCCCACGGCGATGCCGAAGAAAATTCCTATGCCGATCCATACGTTGCGCACGTTATCGGGGCGCCAGCGATAGAACCCCTGTTCCACGAGCCCATCGTATAAGTGGTCCCGAATGGGCTTCAGCTGAGTGTAGAACTCATCCTTCAAGTCCGAGAGGTCCACACTGTCGCCACGGCCGGAGAAAATCCCGTGAAAGACGCGATTTTCGTGGGTTTTGAGCTCGTTCGCGTTGGTGTCTCCCACAGGCTTGAGCCGGCGAAACGAGTACTCTCGTCCTCCACCGAACAGTCCGAAGAGCGCTGGCTTCTCACGCTCTTCGATCCGGAGAAATCCTCGCACAGCGAGATCCACCATGGTCGCGGTGATGTCACGCATGTCCGCCGAGTTGTCGAGCAGAGTGCCTGCCTCGGCAGGAGACATTCGTTCCGGGGGTGAGTATTGGACCGCAATCGGCCGGCGGCGGGGATCGGCGCCCCAGCGACGCCATGCGAGGAAGCCGAACAGAAGAACGCCAAGCGGGATCAAGAGCGGCCAGTTGCTGCGCAGTGTGGCTAAGGCACGTTCTGCGGTTGTTGGCGCGGTCACCACGCCCTTGTCCCATCCCACAACCGCGGTGAGTCCTTCGTGATACCCGAGCGCATGGGGGGGGGGCATCGTGATCCGCACCGTGCTGCCGTCGATGGCGACCTGTGATTCCCGCGCGGTCGATCCGTAGACGCCGTTGAACGCGATCGCGCGGACTCCAGGGGTACCGGCCGGCAGCTCGATCACCGCCGTCGCGGCATTGAGCGGGACGTCCCACTGATCGCCCGTCACGTTCCAGTACAGCTCATCGTGCTCATCGAAGAACCGCAACCCGTTTGTCGCTCGGTAGTGGAGCACGACCGTGCGCTCCGCGTCCTGCGCCCCTGGGATCCAGATCTTGTATTTGACGTAGGCGCCCTCGCGGCTGGTCGCCGTGCGGAGATTGTGTCCGGCATCGTCCCGCGCGCTTTCCAGCGACAACCCCAACTGCCAATTGAAGCCCTGCGGTGTGTGATAATCGACCGGAATGGTGCGATACAGTCCGTTCCAGGACCCCACGAACCGCGCGGTGATCGTTTCGGTGACGTCGAGCCCCGAGTTGCGGTTGACGACGATCCGCGCGTCGAATCGCTCGATCGATAAGGAGCGCTGCGCCGCAAGCGCGGTCGGGTACAGCAACAGCAGCACCAACGCCAGTGGCACGCGCGGCACCGCGCGCTCCGCGGGATCGTCGAGTCCGAAGAACTCGCGGGGATGGAGCCGCATAAGCCCCACGATGAGACTGGCGGGGAATTGCGCGATCGCCGTGTTGAAGTCGCGCACCACTGCGTTGTAATAGCGACGCGCGTTCTGCAGATGATCTTCGACATCGGTCAGCGTCGTCTGTAGCCCGGCGAAGCTCGCCACCGCCCGCAGCTCCGGATACGCCTCGGCGACGGCGAATACCCGCCCGAGCGCGTTGCCAAGCGGATCTTCCTCGCGCGCGCGGGTGGCGGGTCCGCCGGCCGTCGCGGCCTGGATCGCGCGGCTGCGGGCCTGCGTCAACGCCTCGAGCGTGCTGCGCTCGTACCCGGCATGGCCCTGAACTACGGCCACGACCGATGGAATGAGATCGTGGCGGCGCTTGAGCTGTACGTCGATGTCGGCCCACGCATTGTCGCCGAGCTGGCGCAGGCGGATGAGCCGATTGAACGTGAAGACGGCCCACGCGAGAACGACGATGCCGACGATGAGCGCGATGGTCATCGCTGCTACGCTAGCTCGTCAAAGGAGCGGACGCGAGGATGGGACGAACGGTTTTCCGGACTGGATCCGCGCACGCACAGTGCGGTCTGCATGCCGGCCTCACGGGCTGCATCGAGCTCAGCCGTTACGTCGGAAATAAACAGGACTTCTCCTGGCGAATGGCCGAGGAGCTCGGCGATGCGGCGATAGCTCGCGGCAGCGCGTTTGGGGCCAGTTGTTGTATCGAAATAGCCGGAGAGAAAAGCAGAGAGATCACCCGCCGTCGCGTTGGCAAAGAGATTGCGCTGCGCCTGCACGCTACCAGACGAGAAGATCGCGATGTCTTTGCCTGCATCGCGCCACCGTGTGAGAGCGGGTCGCACGTCGGGATAGACGGCGCCCTTTCCTTTTAATTTTCCCTTGCGGTATCCCTCTTCCCAGATCCGGCCCTGCAGCGATTTCAACCCGGTGGACTTGCTGTCGCGATCCATGAGCCAGTAGACGTACGCCTCCGCCGAGGCGCGATCGTCGGATGGATTCCAGGCGGGACGTCCGACGTGCGATGGCTCAGCGGTATGTTCCGCGCGGAGCAGGGCGATGTCGCCGCGAACATCGGGATCGGCGGCGTGCTGGGTGAGGAAGTCGTGGACGCGCGCGCGCGCGTACGGGAACAGCACCTGCTGGACGAACTCGATGGGCGTCGTCGTGCCCTCGATGTCCAACAAAATCGCGCGGATCTGCGTCAGCTCGGCCGAGCTCCGGCGCTTGCCCCTAGCGGGAGATAGCTCGGTCCCATGCACACCGGCTGATAGCCCTTGTCGGTGCCGCTGTTGGTGTAGTGCGGAGTCCAGCCCGATTTGTCCTGGAACAGCCGGATCGCGCGGATGTTGCGATCGGCGCAGAGGTCGAACCAATGGTGCGTGCCGCGCGGTACGCGGAGCAGATCGCCCGCCTCGACCTCGATAGCGATCACCGGTCCCTGCTGCGGATGAATGTGGAACAGACCGCGGCCGCGAATGATGAAGCGGACCTCGTCCTCATCGTGCCAGTGCTCGGTGTTGAACTTTGCCAGCATCGCGTCGAGACCCGGAGTCGCCGAGGTCACGTCGATCACGTCGGCCGTCACGTAGCCGCCGCGCGCCTTGAGCGTTGCGATTTCGGGCGCGTAGGCCGTCAGCACCTCTTCAGCCGGCGCGTCGAAGGCGACGCGCTGCTCACCCGGCCAGCGCTCGTAGTCGATGCCTAACCCAGTGAGATAGCTCGTCACTTCGCGCTGATCGGTGATCGTGCGCCGCTCGGCGGGAATTCTCACGGTTGCCATGTTGTGCCTCGCTTTCTGCCCATCGCTTCCAACAGGAACTCCAGAATCTCGACCTGTCGCTGCGCCTCGCTGAGCGTCGCGCCCCACGTGTAGAGCCCGTGGCGCCGGATCAGAAATCCATGCGTTGCCGGGAACTCTCGCAGCATGCCCGCGACCCGTGGGGCGGCGGCGACCCAGTCCTGCGTATTCTCGATGATCGGCAGCCATTCGCGATGCTCGTGCGTCGCGACGCCATCGAGACCTTTCAACATCTCGTAACCTTCGATCGCGAGCCCGCCCCCGTCCTTCGCGTCCTCTGATAATATCGTGCTCCAGATCGAGTGCGTGTGCAACACCGCGCCCGCGCGTTTGGTTTGGGCGATTGCGATGTGCAGGCTGGCTTCAGCGGATGGCTTCCCGGACCCTGCGACCAAACGGCCGCGCTCGTCGATCTCGACGATCTGGGCTGGCGTCAGCAGTCCCTTGTCCACGCCGCTGCTCGTTATGGCGAGCCGCAACGGCTCACGGCTGACGACGGCGCTGAAGTTACCGCTGGTGCCGAGCGCCCATCCGCGGCTGTAACAGAGACGTCCGACCTCGGCGAGCTGCGCCGCGAGCGGGGGGGCGGGGGGCACTCTCAAGTTCCGAGCTCCAACACTGCGCCCCCGATCCCCACCGGCCACCGTGGCGTCAGCGAGACGCCCTGCACGGTTTCCTCGAAGCCGCGCTCACTTCTGGCGACCGTAGTAATCGGATATCGCCACGTCTCTGTAGCAGCAGGCGCACTGAGTGCGACATCGCGCGCGAGCGACAGTTCCGGAGCGAACAGCGCATTCTTGGGGGAGTCGTCTGTGTTCCAGGAATACGCGACCGCGAGGCAACCGGTGGCGTCAAACGTCAAACGCTTCTCGAGATCTTTCGCGCGCAGCGTGATTACCGCCGTGTCGGCAGATATTTTCACGGCAGCTGTCATCGGTACGACGGCCCACGATCTGATCGGCGAGTACGTGCCATTCGAGTATTGCGCGTGAGTGACATCGTCCCCGAGCAGGCGATCGACGAGGATCGCGCGCGGCTCGGCGTCGACGGGCGGCAGCGAGGTGAGACGCGATGCGCGCTCGATGTCATGGATGCTCTGCGTCCCCGCCTCTTTTCCTCCGTCATGGTGCTGCGGGCCTTTGGGAATCTCGTGATACGATTCGCGGCGCCGCGTCAGCACGTCGGCGAAGTTGGTCAAGTCACTGAAGCGGGTGAGCAGCTCGATGGCGCCGCCGCGCTGCGGGCTGATCACGGCCGAGAACTGAGCGGAGTGCACCCACAGCTCGTTGAATCCGTCGTAGTCGAGATCGATCTCCTCGCATAAGAGCGGCTCGCCTTGTCGCAACACACGTTCGGCGATCGCGAGCTGGCGCCAGATCGCGGTGCGCAGGTGCGGCAGGTAGAGTCCGCCGAACACTCCATGCCAGTACGCATCGTTGCATTGCGCGCGACCGATCGCCCGCCGGGCTTCGGGGGGATCGCCACGGCGGCGGGATAGGGTTGACAACGCCAGCATCGTCTTGTGCATCCGATTCGACTCGGGGTACTTGACCAGGAAGTGATGCCAGTGTCCCCCCCGCACGAACGATGCTGAAGCGGCCAGATGCTTGGGACCCAGCTCCTCTTCGAGCGTCGTCAGGTCGCGTTGCGCGGCCGGCGGCAGCGCCCATTTCTCCATTTCCCGATAGGAAGCGGTCCCGAGATACGCGAGTCCCCCTGAAGGGACCTCGCGGAATGCCGCACCCGCTGTCGAGAGTTTGATCTCGCCGGCCGTGATGAGCCGGTCCATCGTCTTCAGGAAAGAATCGAGCCAACCCGATCCGTAGACCCAGTCCTTGGTGCCAGGCCAGCCGCCGAACTTTTCGCCGTCATCCGCCAGGACGGCGAGGCCGTGGCCCTGCGACCGCAGCTCGCGCAAGTACGACGCCGTTTCTTCTGGCGGCCGGAAGGGAATGAGGTAGCGAAGCCGCTCGTCGATCGCGAGCAAGCCGACCCGCTGACCATCGGATTCGGTGTGATGGGGCTCGTGCAGCTCGTCGTGGCGGAACCCGCTGACGAGGAAATGGCGGTCGTCGACGAGGGCGTAGGCGACGCCGGCTGCCGCGAGGTCGGCGGCAAGCTCCGGCTGCCAGACGCGCTCGGTGAGCCACAGTCCGGTCGCATTCGCGCCGAAGCGTTGCTTCAGGTAGTCGCGCATCCGGCCGATCTGCTCCAAGCGATCTTCTCTTGGCAGCGATGCCAGAATCGGCTCGTCGAATCCGGCGAGCAACAGCTCGAGTTTGCCGTCTGCCGCCAATCGGCCGATCATGTCGAGCCAGGCGGTGTCGTGCCCTTCCAGCCATTCGAGCAACGGCCCTGACACGTGCAACGTGAGCGGGAAGAATCCTGCTTGAGCCGCACGCTCGATGATTGGCCGGTAGACGTCGCGGACGTGATCGGCCATGACGTGATCGAAATTCCCCACCGGCTGATGCAGGTGCAGGCCGAACACGAACCGAACGGGAGGATTCAAGAGTGTGTCGGCTGGGCAGTCTGCCGGAACACGTCAGCTGCGCTACCGGCCTTGGGGTCGTTGCTGCGCGCGTTGCCCAACTTCTCGATGAAGCCGGCTTCGAGCCGCGGGGCTTCCGGTCCCGCCAGTGAAATGGCGTGCGCTGCGTACCGCAGTTGGCTCCCGACTCGTTGCGGAATGCCCACGGCCCACCGGGCAGATCAGCGCCCTCGCGCTCGTAGAGCGTGTGCACTTCGCCGGCCAGCCAGTCGACAGCGGCACGCAGCGGCGCCCGCCAATCCTGCTGGGTCTGCGTATGCTGCTCGATCTTGCAGCCGCAGGCCGACCGCCAGCGCTCCACACCGTGCGCACAACTCCACGACGTCGGCGCGACGAGGTCGACTGCTTCTGAGGGGGGGTACTGCGCGAGTGCAGCGGCAAAACTGCTGAGGCGGACTTTGTCGGAATTGCGCAACCGGTGGATCACCGTCGCCAGCGCTTTATCGCCGCCCTTGTGATGGTGGCCGAACGTTTCGCCGTCGACCGCAATCGCCCTGATCGCGCCGGCCGGCGTGCCGTTCAGCGCATCGGTCCAGCGGTTCGGATCCGTCAGCAGGGCACCGAAGGCGACGTCGTGCGACAATCCGCCGTCGTAGGCGAACACCGCGATCGACCGGCCACCGTCGAGCGCGATCTTCACGGGGCGGCCGCGTTCGGGCACGCGCGAGACCTGATGCGGTGCGAGCACGGTGAACGCAATCCCCGCCGCGGCAATGACGTCGAGCGATTCACGGTCGACCGCCGTTTCCGGCAGCCAAAACCCCACCGGGTCTCGCCCGAAGCGGCGCTTGAAGTCGTCGATGCCCCAGCGAACTTCGGTTTCTTTGTCGCGCCGCGAGGCGAGCGGCAGGATGATGTGGTGATACGGCATCGCGAGCGCGTTGCCAGCCCCTAGCCGTTCGACGCTGGCGCGGTCCGCGCGAATCACCACGTCATGGATTTCGCGCGCTTCCCGTTCCATCCAATCGAGCAGCGTGGGGCCGAAGTCGAAGCTCAGGTATTCGTAGACGGGGACCTTGATCCGCTTGTCGCCATCGTCGATTCCGACGGACACGAGCGGCTCGTACGTCTCGCGCGTCACGCGCACATTCCAATCGTGATCGGGCGCGGCCGATGGCTCGGCATCGACTTCGCCGGTCCATGGATTCTCTCGTGGCGGCTGGTAGAAATGTCCGTGAATCACCACCAGCCCCGGCTCTGGCGCTTTCACCTTACGACCTCCTCGATGCTTCGAAGCACGTTCGGGAACAGGTTGTCCTGTGCCCCCAGCGCTTCGACTCGGTGCATCGTGGCGTCGTCGATTGTGCCGCTCTGTAATACGCGAACCAAATCCTCCGCCTGCGCGCAGTGCTCGTCGAAGCGCTGCGAAGCGTAATCGGCGGCCTCTGCGGTTGAAATGATGAATTGCCAGTCCGAGGCCTGAGCGAGCAACATCGAGCGCGTGGCCTGCGCGAGCACGGCACGCGCTTTCGCGCCGCCGGCGAGCGCCTTTGGCGCCACCGACCAGTAGGATTCCTCGAGCGGCCACAGCCGTTGCCAGGTCCAGGCCGTCTGCTCGTTCAACCACATCGAGAAATCGCCGTTCTTGCCCCACGATCCCTCAGTGAGCTGGATGGCGGGACCGGCGGCACTCTTCCCGCCGGCCGTGATGTGCTGGCCCGCGGTGACCGGATGCACACCGTTATGCGAGAGCCGCCGGTACAGCGACGCGAGAAAGTCGACGCCCTCGAACCACCAGTGCCCAAATAGCTCCGCGTCGAACGGCGCCGTCACGACCGGTAGCGGTGCGCGCGGCGTGCGGCTGCGCTCGACGCGCTCGGCCGTTTCGTGCAGGACGCCGGCGAAATGGTCCGCATGATTTCTCGCGGCGGCGTCGGCCGCCGCCGGGTCGTAGCGCTGTTTGCCGCCGAGGTCGACAGCGCTTCCGGTCACACGCCACAGCCGCAGGCCGTCTGGCCACCGGATCTTGTGGAACTCGAGATACCGCTCGTCGCCCGGATATCCTTGCGCGCGCGACCACACCTGGCTCGAGGCGCGCGGATCGCGGACGAACGCGTACAGATCGTGGGGGCGCCGTTTCGACGATGCGACGCGGTAGGCGACGTAGGGCGTCCGCTCACCGGCGGCGGGAGCGTCGTCCACATCGGGGTACCCGAGCGCCGCGCCCGCGCGCACGAGATGTGTGTCGACGAAGAAGTAGCGATAGCCCGCCGCGGCGAGATGCTCGTCGGTTCCGGGGCGATATGATTTCGGGCGCGCCCCCGGCGGACTCCACGGACCACCGGGTCGATACGCGCACTCGGGAAGCCAGCATCCCTTCGGCGCTCTTCCAAACAACCGCTTATGCTCGGCGACGCCGACGGCGAGCTGGAGGCGGATCGTCTCATCGCGCGCGAGCAGCGGCAGGAATCCATGGGTCGCCGCCGATGAGATCAGCTCGATCCGGCCGCGCTCTTCGAAGCCGCGCAGCGCGCCGACGAGATCGCCATCCAACGAGCGGAACAGCGCGAGCAGACGGGTCAACCGCTCGTGCCAGAACCGCGCGATCGGCACGAGTTGCGAGTCGCCCGATTGCGCGAGCGAGGCCGGCGCTGCCGCCGCGCTCTCGATCCGGCGCTGCATGTACGCTTCGAACTCGCTGATGAACGCCGGATGCGCGAGCTGATTGGCGAGGACGGGGGTGATGCCGAGCGTAACGGGCGATGGGACGCCGTCGCGCTCCAATGCCTGCAGCGCTTCGATGAGCGGGAGGTAGCTATCGAACGCGGCTTCGCTCAGCCACACGCTGCCGTGTGGCCAGCGGCCATGATGCAGGACATACGGAAGATGCCCGTGCAGCGTGAGAACGAAGTCCATCGCTGCTCTAGCGACGGGCGTCGACGCCGTTCCCGCGGCCGCCTTTGCCGGAGGTGGTGGCTCCGCGCTTGCGTGGCGCGCGTTTGGGCCGCGGCTCGTCGGGAGTGGGTTCGGGAATCGCCCGCGTCGCCTGCGCGCGGCGGTAGACCGCGGCGTACGCTTCCGCCGGTTGCCGCCACGAGAAGTCTTTGCGCATCGCGCCGCGCGCGAGTTCGGTAAACCAGCTGCGGTCCTGATAGAGCGTCACCGTGCGCTGGACCGCGTGGTCGAAGGCTTCCGGGCTGTACGCGTCGTAGAGGATGCCCGTCACGCCGTCTTCGATCGTATCGGCGAGCCCACCGACGCGGCGCGCCACCGGCAACGCGCCATACAATTGCGCGCGCATCTGCGTCAACCCACAGGGCTCGTACAGCGACGGCATCATCAGGAAGTCGGCGCCCGCCAGGAGCTGATGCTCGAGCGCGTCGGTGAACGCGGTGTTGAGTCCGATGCGCGCCGGGTATCGTGCCGACAGCTCCCGCAGCGCTTGCTCGAACTGCGCCTCGCCCGCGCCCAGGAAAATAAATTGCGCGTCGAGCAGCCGCAGCGACTGCGACGCGACGATCTGATCCAATCCCTTTTGCGCGACGAGGCGCGCGCTCATTCCGAAGAGCGGAATATCGGCGCGACGCGGCAGTCCCCATGCCTCCTGGAGCACCGCCTTGCATCGCACCTTCCCCGAGAGATCCTGCGCGCTGAAGTGCGCGGGGATCTGTTTGTCCGTAACGGGATTCCACTTCTCGACGTCGATGCCGTTGCGAATGCCGACGAGCCGGTCGCCGAGCTTGCGGAACGTGTGCTGGAGCCCAAACCCGCCCACGTCCGTCAGCAGCTCGAAGGCGTGCGTCGGGCTCACCGTCGTCACCATGTCCGCGAAAGTCAGGCCGCCTTTCAGGTAGTTAAGACGACCATACCATTCCATGAAATCGGGAGACCAGAGATCATCCGGCAGCGCGATGTCTCGGAGCACGGACTGCGGGAAGACGCCCTGGAATCCGCCGTTGTGGACCGTGAGGATGCAGGGGAGTCGTTGGAGATCGGGCTCGTCGCGATACACGCGACGCAGGAAGACCGGCACCAGTGCGGCGTGCCAGTCGTGGGCGTGCAAGATCAGATTGCCTTCGCCGATGCGTCGCGCGATTTCGATCGCCGCGGAGGCGAACAGCGCAAAGCGGCGATGGGTGTCCGGATAATCGCCGCCTGAGTCGCCGTAGATACCAGGACGATCGAAGGACGGATTGTGTTCGAGGAACAGCGTCTTCGGATAGTCGTCGTCGGCGAGACGCCAGAGGCGTACCCGCGACCGCCTGGCCAAGCCCGCCGGTGCGGGCGAAGGGCCACAACTCTGCGGTGAGGTGGAGAACCCGGGTCTTCAAATACTCCCCCGTCGTTATGGTGGCGGCTCGCCAGGAAGTGCTTCCCCGGCAGCTGCGGGAACGTAGTAGTTCGTCACGTAGTTCTGCAGCATCTGCCGAGTGGTGAACCGCTCGACGGTGACGGCCAGCGTGCCCTTCATCATATGTACCCACGCGGCCGACGACTTGCCAGGGAGCCGGTCGTAATAGCGAGGCACGATCTCGTTCTCGAGAATGCGGAACAGATTGTCCATGTCGGATGGCTCGGGCTCCACATCGGGCGGCGGCAGGGGAATTGCCCACCCATTCTCTCCGGTAAAGCCTTCGGCCCACCAGCCGTCGAGCGTACTGAGTTGCGGTACGCCGTTGAGCGCCGCCTTCATGCCGCTGGTCCCGCACGCTTCGAGCGGCACGCGGGGAAGATTGACCCAGACGTCCACTCCCGCCACCATGCGCTGCGCCAGGTGAATTTCGTAATCCTCGAGAAAGGCGATGCGCCCTTCGAAGGTGGGATCCTGCGCCGCCATGAAGATGCGCTGTAGCACGCGTTTGCCCGGTTCGTCGGCCGGATGCGCCTTGCCCGCAAAGATGATCTGGACCGGCCGGCGCGGATTGGTCAGGAGTCTCCGCAACCGTTCGGGATCGCGAAACAGCAGGTCGGCGCGCTTGTACGTCGCAAAGCGGCGCGCGAATCCGAGGGTGAGAACGTTGGGGGAGAGCAGTGCGCCCGATCCCGCCAATTTCGCCGGGTCCTTCCAGTAATCCCGCCAACGGTGACGTGCTTCCTCCCGGATGTAGTGGAACAGCAGATAACGCAGCCCCTCGTGCACCGCCCAGAGCCGGTCGTCGTCCAACCCGCGAGCGGCTGCTGCGATCGTGCTGGAATCGACGCGCGTCTCCCAATCCGGCCCGTCGCCGAGTGCCTCGCCGATCAGGTTCCGAATCGGCCGGGCCATCCAGGTGCCGAGATGGACGCCGTTCGTGACGTACCCGATGGGGATTTCCGCGGCGGGCTTGTTTCCCCACACCCAACGCCAGATGCGGCGTGATTCTTCGCGATGCCGTGCGGAGACACCGTTCACACGACCCGCCAGTCGCAACGACAAGACCGTCATCTCGTACCGCGGATCGGTGGGACCGGTATTGCCGAGTCCCATGAACTGGTCGCGCGCGATACCCATCGTATTCCAGAACGGTCCTGTCACTTGCTCGACTTGCTCGGTGGTGAACACGTCGTGTCCCGCTGGCACCGGCGTGTGCGTGGTAAACACGCTGCTGGCGCGGATCTGATGCTCTGCGGTGGAGAGGGGGACTCCTTTTTGGAGCAGCTCGCGCAGCCGTTCGACGTACATGAACGCCGCATGGCCTTCGTTCAGATGCCAGATCTCCGGATTGATGCCGAGCGCGCGGAGCACGCGCACGCCGCCGACGCCGAGCACCCATTCCTGCCGGAGTCGCCACTCCGGCGCGCTGGTGTAGAGACGCGCGGTGAGCTTGCGATCGGCGGGGTCGTTGCAATCGAGATCGGTGTCGAGCAGATACACGGGGACGCGGCCCACCATCACGCGCCAGGTGCCGATCTGCACTTCGCGGCCCGAAATGGTCAGCGGCACGAGACACGGTCCGCCGCCGGGTGCGTTCACGCGCACGACCGGATTCACGGTCGGATCGATCGGGTCATCGGAGTCGCGCTGCCAGCCGTCGAGACCGATTTGCTGATCGAAGTACCCGCCCTGGTAATAGAGTCCGATCCCGATGAGCGGCACGCCGAGGTCCGACGCTGCCTTGCAATGATCGCCGGCGAGGACACCGAGGCCGCCGGAATAAATCGGGAGCGAACGGTGCAGCGCGAACTCGGCCGAGAAGTACGCAATCGATCGATCGAGCAGTTCGGGGTAGCGACTGGCGAACCAGGTGCCGTTCCGGTCTGCCAGCTGGCCGAAGCGGCGCATCACCGCATCGTAGAGCTCCAGAAATGCCGGCTCCTGGGCGCGTTTTTCGAGCCGCTCCGGCGCGACCTGCCGCAGAAACTCGACGGCGTTGTGCCGCGTGCTTTCCCAGAGCTGGTGATCGATCCGGTGAAACAGCTCGCGGGCGTCCAGCTGCCAACTCCACCAGAGATTGCGGGTGAGGTTGGCGAGTCCGTGAATGCGTTCCGGAAGATTGGCGCCCCGGCGGTCAGCCGGGGGAGCGACCGGCGGGGCCGGGACTGGAGCGGGGTTTGCCATCGGGTGTCACATATCTAACGAAGACGATTGTAAGGCTCCAGTCAGGAGCCGCAACCTTTTGGCTCTGCGGCGCGTCCAAAAGGTATCCTTGCCCAGTGACAGCCATGCCGAGAACGCCGCCCATCTGTCTCGTGCTGCTCGCCGTCGCTCCTCCCGCTTCCTTAATAGCGCAGAACATCCATCCCACGCCGCCGCCTGAGGTGCGTGCCGTGCCGCTACACGAAGCGGTGCATCTGGACGGCAAGCTCGACGAGGTGGTCTGGCATACCGCGCCGGCCGCCACCGGCCTCCGCCAGGCTCAGCCGCACGAGGGCGAGGTCGCGACGCAACGCACCGAGGTTCGCTTCGCGTTCGACGGCGCGGCGCTGTACGTCGGCGCCCGGATGTTCGACGACTCGGGTGCGCGCGGCGTCCGGACGCGGCTCGTCCGGCGCGACGCCGACATGAATTCCGATTACCTCGAAGTGATTTTCGACACCTACCACGATCACATCGGCCGGCTGTTTTTCCAGGTGAATCCGTCCGGCGTGAAGATGGACGCCAACGGCCTCGGCGGCGGGAGCGACAACTCCTGGGATCCGGTGTGGGAAGTGAAGACCGCCATCGACTCCCTCGGCTGGACTGCGGAGATGCGCATTCCATTTTCGCAGCTGCGCTTCTCGTCGACGACCGCGGAGCAGACGTGGGGACTGCAGATCTGGCGCCAGGAAAATCGCCTCAACGAGCTGTCGCAGTGGGCGTTTTGGAAATTGAATGAAACGGGCGGGCCGTCGAAGTTCGGCCACTTACACGGGCTTGTCATCACCACCGCCCCGGAGCGCGCCGAGCTGCTGCCGTATGTCGTCGGCCGTTCGTCGAACGTACCGGGAAACACTGCCAACCCGTTCTATGACCCCCACGCACTCGATGGGCGCGTCGGCATGGATGCGCGCGTGCTGCTCACGTCGAACCTGACGCTCAATGCGACCGTGAACCCCGACTTCGGGCAGGTGGAAGTCGATCCCGCCGTCGTGAATCTCACCGACTTCGAGACGTTCCTCAGTGAGCGCCGGCCCTTCTTCGTCGAGGGCGCCGGTTATTTCGGGTTGGGAGGGCTGAACTGCTTTTTCTGCTCGAATGTTTCAAGTCTGGCGATGCTCAGCACGCGCCGTATTGGACGCGCGCCGCAATTGTCGGCGTACCGGGACACGCTGGATCAGTACGTCGACCGGCCACAAAACACGACGATCCTCGGTGCAGCCAAACTGACCGGCCGGACGCCGAGCGGTTGGTCGATCGGCGCCCTGGACGCCGTGACGCGGCGCGAGCGCGCGCTCGTCCAGCGACTGGATAGCACGCGCGTCGGCTACACCGTGGAGCCGTTGACAAATTATTTCGTGAGCCGGGTGGCGAAGGATCTGGCGGGCGGCGCCACGCAGATCAAGGTGATGGGGACGTCGGTCTACCGCAGTCTCGGTGATTCATTCGCGGTGAGCAATCTGACGCGGAGCGCTGACGCGCTCGGTGTCGGAACGGAGATATGGTGGGGCAAGCACACCTACCATCTCATGGCTCAGGCTGCCGGCACGGAGCTGATCGGCGATACCGCTGCGATCCACAAGGTGCAAGTTTCGCCCCGGCACTACTTTCAGCGCCCCGATCGGAGTCATCCGCTCGATCCCACGCGCACCTCGCTGACGGGTCTCGGCGCTTACACACGGGTGGCTCGCGAGGAGGGAAGCCTGTTGTGGGAATTGTCAGGCAACGTGCGTACGCCGGGATTCGACAACAACGACATGACGTTCTTTTCGCGCGGCGACTACATCTGGATGAGCGGCAACATCCTGCGGCAGTGGACGACGCCGACGAAGGGGTATCGTCAGCTGCTGTTCATTCTGGGCGGCCAGCAACAGTACAACTTCGACGGTGACCTCACCGACCGGGAGGTCCACTGGTATGGGCAAATAACGACACTGAACTATTGGGGCGTCAGCACCTTCTGGATTCATCGAGCGAATGTATTCGATGACCGCTTGACCCGCGGTGGGCCGGTCGTGCGGAGCGCCGGAAGCGAGGACTGGTTCGTGAACGTCAATACCGATTCGCGCAAAAAGGTCGTGCTCGGGAGCAACGGCGACATCAGCTGCGATCGCGAAGGCTACTGTTACCGTTCATTCAACCTGCAGGTACAGCTGCGCCCCGCGTCCAACATTCAGCTCACGGTAGGACCGTCGTTGAGCCACCAGGAGACGGGCGCTCAGTATGTCCAGACCGTCCCGGACACCTTCGCGAAGTCTTTCTACGGCAACCATTATGTCTTTGCCCAATTGATTCAGAACGCCATTGTGATGCAGACGAGGTTCAATGTCACATTATCGCCTGTCTTGACCCTCGAGCTCTACCTGCAGCCGCTGATCGCGAGCGGCGCGTACTCGCAGTACCGCGAGTTCGCGGGGCCGCGCCAGCTGCGGAAGCTCGTCTATGGGGTGGACGTGGGCACCGATTCCGTGCCGGCCGGCTCGCCGCAGCAACACTGGATCGATCCTGATGGTCCGACCGGACCGGCTCCGAAGTTTCTGATCAACGATCCCAGCTTCACGTTTCGCTCGCTGCGCGGCAATGCCGTCCTGCGGTGGGAATACCGGCCTGGCTCGACGTTGTTCGTGGTCTGGACTCGGAACGGCTCATCGGATGTGACCCGCGGCCAAATCGATTTCGGCACCGACGCCGGCGCGCTGTTGCGCGGACCTTCCGCCAACGTCTTTCTCGTGAAGATGAACTACTGGTTGGGATTCTAGGGAACCTAGCGGCCTGACATCTGGTTTACACCCGGCGTAACCATCTCTACTCGCGGGAGCTACGATGTCACTTCGCGCCGTCAAGTCCATCAGCCAGTCGCAGCCCACGCTCGAAGGGGCAGGGGTGCGGCTGCGTCGCGCTTTCGGGTTCGGAAAGACCAGCGAGTTCGATCCCTTCCTTCTATTAGACGATTTCCGCAACGAGCACCCTGAGGATTATCTCCCGGGATTCCCGTGGCATCCGCACCGCGGCATCGAGACGATCACGTACGTCCTGAGCGGCAGCGTCGAACATGGCGACAGCCTCGGCAATCGGGGCAAGATGGGTGCGGGCGACGTGCAGTGGATGACCGCAGGCAGCGGCATCCTCCACCAGGAGATGCCGAAAGGCGACGAGCGCGGCCGCATGCACGGCTTTCAGCTGTGGGCCAATCTGCCGCGGACACTCAAGATGACCGATCCGCGCTATCAGGACATTCACGCGCAAGAGATTCCCGAAGTCGTGGACGATGACGGCACGCGCGTGCGTATCGTCGCGGGCGACTTCTGGGGCAAGAAGGGTCCGGTCGAGGGCGTCGCCGCGGATCCCCGCTACCTCGACGTTTGGATACCGCCCCGCGTACGCAAGACGATTCCCATCGAGTCGTCGCGGCACGCGTTCGCCTATGTCTTTGAAGGCAGCGGCTCGTTCCGCGACGCGTCAGCGCCGCAGGGCGTTCGCACCGATCGGGTTTCGGCGGGTGGACGTGACGCCGGCAGCGAGACTCCCGCACAGACGGGGAATCGCTCGCTCGTGTTGTTCGACTCGGGCGACGAAATCTCGGTTCAGGCAGGCGAGCAGGGCATGCGGTTTCTGCTGGTCTCCGGGCAACCACTCGAAGAGCCGGTCGCCTGGCAGGGACCGATTGTCATGAATACGCAGGAAGAGCTACAGCGCGCCTACGACGAGCTCAGGCGCGGGACGTTCATCAAGCGCTGATATCGGGGTGGTCGCGTACGCGGCCGGCTGCTTCGTTGATGCGCGCGGTGTAATCGCGGATCGATTCATCGGGTGCGCGCTGCGGCAGCACGAAATGCGGATCGTCAGGCTGTGACCCGTTAAGATCGTCCACCATCAAATCGCCGCCACGCGCTTCGACGGCGGCTTCGAAGCTCTCCACGGCCGCCAACAAATCAGCCAGATCTTCCGGTCGCTCGCTTCCGCCGAGGGGTATGCCGCGCCGGCGGAGCCGGTCGGCTACCTCTTCCGCAACGTCTCGTATCTCAGAGCTGCTCATGGGTTGATGCTACGTGCAGGGACCGCTGTGCGGAAGGCCGCTAGCCGGCGGGTTCGGGGCGGTTATCCTTCACGCCGCTCTATGTGGACTTTCCTTCGCCGCCGTACCCTGACGCAGTGGATCCTCGTCTCCATGGTGCTCGGCATCGCGCTGGGCGCCTTGTTTCCAGCCTTTGCGATGTCGCTGCGCCCGATCTCGACGGTGTTCCTGCGCATGATCAAATCGATCATCGCGCCGCTCATCTTCGGGACGCTGGTTGTCGGCATCGCCGGACATGGCGACGACATGAAACGCGTCGGTCGGTTGGCCCTGAAGTCGCTGATCTACTTCGAAATTGTCACGACGCTCGCGCTGTTCATCGGATTGCTGGCGGTGAACATCGTCAAGCCCGGAGTCGGTGTGTCGTTGCCCGCTGCGGTCTCCACGCAAACCGCCGGACCGACGACCGCCGTGACGTTCTCGAGCGTCCTCGAGCACATCGTGCCGCAGAGTTTCTTCGAGGCGGCGGTACAGAACGAGATACTCCAGGTGGTCTTCTGGTCGGTCCTGTTCGCGATTGGTCTGACGCAGGTGCGCGGCCGGCCCAAAGACACCATGCTCGGCTTCTGCGAGGCGCTGGCCGAAGTGATGTTCAAGTTCACGGGCGTCGTCATGAAATTCGCTCCCTTCGGCATCGCCGCGGCGCTCGCGTTCACGGTCGGTAATGTCGGTCTCAAGGTCCTGCACAACCTCGGCGTCCTCGTGTTGACGCTGTACGGGGCGCTCGTGTTGTTCGGCCTGATCGTGCTGCTGCCGATTGCGCGGCTCGCGCGAATCCCGCTGGCACGATTCATCGGGGCAGTGAAGGAGCCGGCGTTGATCGCGTTCTCGACGGCGTCCTCGGAAGCGGCGCTCCCGAAAGCGATGGAGCAGATGGAAGCGATCGGCGTGCCGCGCCGCATCGTCGCCTTCGTCATCCCGACCGGTTACTCGTTCAACCTCGACGGCAGCACCTTGTATCTCGCCGTCGCATCGGTGTTCGCGGCGCAAGCAGCCGGTATTACACTGACCTTGGGGCAGCAGCTGCTCATGATGCTGACGCTGATGCTGACGAGCAAAGGTGTCGCCGGCGTGCCCCGCGCCGCGTTCGTGATCCTGACCGGGACGCTCGCGTCGTTTCATCTGCCCGTCGAAGCAGCCGCCCTGCTCCTGGGTGTCGATGTCGTGATGGACATGGCGCGAACGAGCGTGAATCTCGTCGGCAACTGCCTGGCGTCGGTCGTCATGGCGCGCTGGGAGGGCGAGTACGACGACTCGCGCGCGTTCGTAACCAAAGCGGCCGAAGCAGCGTAACTTCTCCGCGTGACCAGCACCGCGGAGATTCCTGCCGACCTCGCAGCGGCGCTCGCCGACCGCTATTCGCTGCGCCACGTGTTGGGGCGGGGTGGCACGCATCACGATTCAGGAAAGCCTGAATCAACTCATCGGGGCCGTCTTCGGTGGCATCGGGCCGATCATCGGCATGGGCGTCGGTGCATTCCATCTCGTCGGTCCGGCCGTCGTGGCAATCATCCCCGCCTGGCTGGGTCTCACGTACCTCACGGCTCGCGCCGGCTACGGCCGCATCACCAAAAAGCGAGCCCGCGAGCTGGAAGACTTAGCGAATCGGCTTGCCGCGCTGGCCGGAGAATTGGTGGACGCTTAGAACGCGACGTGCCACTCGAGCCGCGCGCTGTGGGGATCGAACAGGAACTTGGGAGGGTTGAGGCCGAAGATGCGCCACCGGCCCTCCATCAGTTTCGCCGACGTAATCCCGACCGCCGCGCCCGCCAACACATCCGATGTCCAGTGCAGATGATCGTTCAACCGTGACCACGCCGTTCCCGCAGCCCCTGCGTAGAGCACGGCGCTGACCCAGCGATTGTGGATCTCCTCCGAAAGCGACGCCGCCAGCGCGAACGCCATCGTCGAGTGGCCAGACGGGAAGGCGTCGTTGTGTGAGAAAGGTTTGAAAACGTAAGGATCCGTGGCCGCGTTAGGACGCAGACGGCCTACGGTGCGCTTTATTGCCAGCGTCGTGATTCCTGCCAGGGCGAGCGAGGCCAGGACGCGCTCTCCGCTCCTCCGCAGGTTGGGCCGTCCGGTCGCCACGCCGGCGGCAAACATGCCGCCGCCGACTGTAAGAAACACCTCGGGTTGGCCGCCGTGACGGAAAACCTTGGCGAGTCGATCGCTGTTGGGCGAACGGCGATCCTGGAACCACTCGTCGAGGTGGCGATCGAACAGGGACACGACGCCGATCGTCCCGACCGCCGCCGCCGCCTCCCACCAGCGGATCTCGTGACTCTGCGCCTCGAGCGGCCGTGCAAGCGCGAGACATGAGACGCCAATCAGGCAACTACTCCACCGGGTTAAGTGCACCGAGCTTTAATGAGGGGAGTAGCGAGCGAGTCATCGCGCTCAAGATAGCGCGATCACCACGCTGATGACGACCAGCACCAGCCCCAGCGCGATCTTCGCTGCTGAGTCGGCCGCGCGGCCGAGCAGCGCACCCCAGCCGGAGCGGGTCGAGCCGCCATAGCGCTTTGCGAACCGAAACCCCAGCCAGTTGTCGAGGATTTCACCGAGGAACGCAATGGCGACCGCGGTCACGGACGGGTGCGCACGTTCAGATTCCCCCCTTCTTGACTGGGGCCTTCATGGGGTGCAGTTCTCGCGTGGGAACGATACCCAAAGAGATGCCTCAACAGATGCTTCTCGCCGTTTTCATCACGCTCGCACAGATCGCCATTCCGCCGCCACGAGGGCTTGTCAACGACTTCGCCGGCGTGCTCGATTCTGCATCGATCCGTCACATGGAAGCGGCCATCACGGAAGTGCGGGACAAGACGCGGGGGGAGATCGCCGTCGTCACCCTCGCCGACATCGGTGATCGTCCCGCCAGCGACGTCGCGCTCCAGATCGGCCGGCAATGGGGCGTCGGGCCCAAGGGGGCAGCCGGCGATCAAGTCAAGAATCTTGGCGTGGTCGTGTTGCTCGTCCCTCAGAAAGCAGGCAAGCCCGGCACGGGCCAGATCTTCATCGCGACGGGACGCGGCGCGGAAGGATTTCTCACCGACGCCGCCACGGGACGCATTCGCGACGCGATGCGGCCATTTCTGGCGCAGCAACAGTATGGCCGTGGTCTGGTGGTCGGCGTGGACCTCATCGCGCAGGCGTTCGCGCGCGAATTCGGCGTGACGCTGTCGAATCCGCAATACGCGATGCCGCCGCCGGCCGAATCACCGCCGCAGCGCGGCTTCCCGGTTGGCGCGATCGTAGGGTTGCTCATCCTGTTCCTTATCCTGCGTGGCGGACGCGGCTTGTTTCTCCCGCTCCTCTTTGCGCGAGGTGGGAGAGGCTGGGGCGGGGGCGGGGGCGGGGGCGGGAGCTTTGGTGGATTCGGAGGCGGAGGATTCGGTGGCGGCGGCGGAGGATTTGGTGGGTTCGGTGGGGGCGGAGGTTTCTCCGGCGGCGGCGCCGGCGGGAGATTCTGAACATGGCACGAATGTTTCTGGACAACTTCGCGCAGGAAATGACGAACGCGCTCGGGCCCAGACTCGTATCACTGCTGCTGTACGGTTCAGCGGCGCGTGACGGATCGGGCGCCGATGCGTCCAACATGAACACCCTGCTGATCGTGGATCGCGCGGACCGCGACCTATTTGCGACGCTCGTGGCGCCGGTGCGGCAGTGGGTCAGTGCCGGCCATCCACCGCCGATCATCCTGACCGAGCGCGAATGGCGCGACTCGGCCGATGCCTTTCCGATCGAGTACGACGACATTCGTGAAGGCCATCGCGTCCTTGCCGGTCGGGATCCATGGCATGGCATCCGTGTGGATCGGAACGATGTGCGCCGGCAGCTCGAACATGAGCTCATGGGAAAACTGGTCTACCTGCGGCAGGTCTACGCTGCCCAGTGGAGCAAACCCAAGCGACTGGCCGAAGTGGTGCGCGCGACCTGGGCCGGATTCCTGACGATGCTGCGAGCGGTTCTGCGCCTGGCAGGACGACCAGCGACTGCGGCGCCGGAAGTCTTGGTGCGCGACGCTGGAGCGCTGATCGGATTCCCGACCGATGGACTCACCGAGCCACTCGCCTATCTTGACGCGATGACACGCACGGCCGAGTACGTGAACCGCCTGGAAAGGAACCCTTCGTGAACGCCCACACTCGCCGGACCCTTGGCGTTGCGCCCGTTCTGCTCTCGTTGCTCTGGGGGTGTGGCTACAACACGATCCAGACGTACGACGAGCAAGTGAACGCCGCTGAGTCGCAGATCAAGGTGCAGCTGCAGCGGCGCGCGGACCTGATTCCGAATCTCGTGGAAACGGTGAAGGGGTACGCGAAGCAGGAGCAGACGATCTTCATAGCGGTCGCTGAGGCGCGCGCCAAGCTCGCCGGCGCGGTGCAAGGCGGCGACCTGCAACAGATGGCCGCGGCCAACCAGGCCCTGAACGCGCCGCTCGGGCGGTTGCTGGCGATCGCGGAGAACTATCCGCAACTCAAGTCGAACGAGAACTTTCGCGCGCTGCAGGACCAGCTCGAAGGGACGGAGAATCGCATTGCGGTCGCCCGGCAGGATTACAACGAAACCGTGAATCGGTACAACGCCTACATTCGCCGCTTCCCGCAGGTGCTCACGGCCAAAGCGCTCGGCAAGAAACCGCGCGCCTATTTCGAATTGCAAACCCCCGGCGCAGCCGAAACGCCGCGAGTCGATTTCTCGCACTGAGTGGGTCTAGCGGACGAACTTCCGGCGATCCCCTTTGGGCGGCTGCTTCTTGTGCGCGTGCGCGGCGATTTGCAGCCGGCTATGCAGCGCGAGCTTCTCCAGGATGTTGTGCACGTGGCTCTTGACGGTGTAGGTCGCGATGTTGAGCTGCTGCGCGATTTCCTTGTTGCTCAATCCTTCGGCAATGAGATCGGTGATCTGCTGCTCGCGCTTCGTCATGCGGACCGACGCCATCATCGGCGTGTTGCGCAGGACGGAAGCTTGTTTGGCGATGTGGGACAGCAGGGTACCGGTGAGCGCGGGGGGAACGACGTCGCCGCCGTTGGCGACCTGGCGGATGGTATTCACGAGCTCGTCGAGTGTTGCGTCCTTGGCGATGAAGCCGTTGGCGCCACGTTTGATGAAGTCGATCACGTCTTCTTCTTCCGGCAGCATGTCCATCATGATCAAGCGGGCGTGCGGCGCTGCTTCTTTGAGGCTTTCCACCAGACGCTGGCTGCGATTGCGTCCCAACGCAGCGTCCACGAGAACGACGTTCGGCTTGTGCTCCTGGAGCCGCTGTAGCGCCCCAGAGGCGCCTTCGGCGGAGGCGACGACTTTGAATTCTCCCTGCGAGTCCAGCAATGCCGCGAGACCATCCCGCAACAGGCGATTGTCTTCGATCACCAGGATTTGAATTCTCTTGCTCATTGTAGTGACGGCCCTCGTTCCAAACCGAGAGTATGCGTGCGGTTGCGGTGCGTTCAGGTGGGATGCTGTACGAAACGCAAGCTCAACGACAGCCCCCGTATTCGTCAAGGGGTGCCTTGCAGTTTTCGGGCCGCGGGTGAATGGTAGGTGGCGCCGGCGCCCGGGGAGAGTGACGCACGATGTCACAGATCCACTGCCACTTCTGCGGCGGAATCATTCAGGACGCCTCGACGGTCGAGTATCGGCCGCCGCGCGCCAGCGCTCAATTCGCCATGCCGCAGAGCACCCCCTGCACCTGCACGCCGCCGGTCGTCTATGAGCACCCCCCGGTGCTGGGCGACCCCGAGGAGGACCAGACCCCCCCCTAAAACGAACGCGGCGCCCCCTGGCGGGTAGCGCCGTGTCGCTGCAGGTGCCGTGGGTGGTTACAGCTTCACGACGTTCTGCGCCGCCGGGCCCTTCTGGGCCTGCACGATCTCGAACTCCACGCGCTGGCCTTCGGCCAACGACTTGAATCCTTCTCCCTGAATCGCGGTGTGATGCACGAAGCAGTCCTTGCCGCCGTTCTCGGGCGTGATGAACCCGAAG
>MNDR01000073.1 GCA_001915025.1 Gemmatimonadetes bacterium 13_2_20CM_2_65_7 | reverse complement strand
AATCGTCACTTCGAATCCCACCGCGGCCAGGCGCGCCTGGATCATCTGCTCGAGCGCTGCTTCGCCGCTGCCGACCGTCAGGAGCTCGAATCGCGGGGGAAGGCGCTGGCCAGCGAGCAAGTGCCGCGCCGAATCGGGCGCCAAAGGCAGCCGCGGGACTGGAACGTACCCAGGAACGCCGGGCGGCACCGGGCCGTCGGCGACGGACGCGAAGCCAAACAGATAGCCGTCCACGATCTCCCGACGATCGATCGCCAGCGCAGCCGCCAGACGGACGCGCGGGTCATCGAACGGCGGGCGCCTGGTATTGAACACCAACCCGTAGGGAAAAATGAGCGGGTAATCGCGAATCGTGAGTCCGCCGTGCCGACGCACGAACGCGGCATGCTGTGGGCTGACACCGGCAAAGTCGAGCTCTCCCGCGACCAGCGCCGCCAACTTGATCATCGGCTCATCGACAACGACGACGATGAATCGATCGATGTGCGGCGGGCCGCCCAGCGCGGGTGGGAAGTCAGCATTCTTCGCGAACACCCAACGGCGGTTTGCCTCGTGGGCAACGAAGCGAAACGGGCCATTGCCGATCGGGCGCGCGTTCCAAGCGGCGGTTCTGAGTTGCGCGTGGGGAACGGTGTCCAACAGGTGAGCCGGCAGGATCGCGAGATCGGTGAGGACGTCTGGAACATGAGCGGAGGTCGGCGGAGACCGGAACCGCAGCTCTACTGTTGAATCGCTCAGCGCGGTCACCGATGCAACGGCGGCAAGATCGTTGAGGCGCGGATACCCCGTCGCGGGATCGCACGCGGCATTGAGCGTCCAGACGACGTCGCGTGCCGTCGTCGGCGTGCCGTCGTGCCAACGCACGTCGGTGCGCAGCGTGAACGTCAGTGTTCGCCTGCCGTCCGACCACCGCCATGCGCCCGCCAGATAGGGGCGCGCAACGAGCGTTGAATCGTAGCGCGCGAGCGTCATCAGCAGGACATAGCGCTGCACCTGGCGGGCGAGCGGATGGACGGTGAGCAGTGGATTGATGCTTTGCAGGTCCGCGCCGGATGCAAACAACACCGTCGGGCCGCGGCGCGATGCCTCGTCCTCGCCACCACAGCTTCCAGCCAACAGGATAGCGAACAGGACCGATGCCGGCAGTCGCGACACGCCCGTCATTCTAGCGGCCCATCGGAGGCGGCGCGAGATTCCCCGCGATGTTCGCCAGGCTCGGACAACGTCTGCTCACCGGTAGCGCCGTCGTGCTCGGCGTCGTCATTCTGACGTTTCTGCTGCTCCACGTCGCGCCGGGCGACCCGGTCCGGTTGATGCTGGGCCCGACGGCAACAGCCGAGCAGCTGGCCGCCCAACGTCGGGCCCTCGATCTCGATAAACCGCTGCCGTCCCAGTTCGCGAGCTGGGTGGGACGATTCGCCCGCGGCGACTGGGGAACGAGCATTGCGAAAGGGCATCCCGTGCGCGCCGTCCTCGGCGCCGCGTGGCCCGCGACCGTGCGGCTGGTCGCGCTGTCGCTGCTCTTGAGCTATCTGCTGGGCCTTGCCGTCGGTGTAGTGCAGGCGGCACGCAGCGGATCGCGAACCGACACGCTCCTGTCCGTCACATCGGTGACGTTGTTCGCAATCCCCGGATACTGGCTGGGCCTCATGCTGGTCCTCGTGTTCACCTATTGGGCACGGCTGCTCCCCGCATTTGGCGCCGCCGGATTCGACTCCGACTTTCTCACGGGTGGCGCTTTCGTTGCCGACCGCCTCCGCCATCTCATCCTTCCACTCGCGACGCTCACCGTCATCGGTATCGGCGGCGCCGCCCGCTTCGTTCGTGGTGCGATGCTCGACACCCTGCATCAGCCCTTCATCACGACCGCACGCGCCAAGGGATTGGCGCAACGGCGCGTCATCGGCCGTCACGCGCTGCGCAATGCGCTCACGCCGATCGTGGTACTCCTGGGACTGTCGCTGCCGGCGCTCTTTTCCGGCGCCGTGTTCGTCGAAGCGGTGTTCGCGTGGCCGGGAGTGGGCCGGGTGCTCGTCGAGGCGGTCCAGGCACGCGACTACCCGGTCGTCATGGCGGCCACGGCTGTAAGCGCGGTGCTCGTCGTGGCAGGCAACATGCTTGCGGATCTCCTCGCTGCCTGGCTCGACCCGCGCGTCCGGAGCGCCGCGGCGTGACGCGGCTACTCAGGGATCGCCGCGGAGCATTTGGAGCCATCGTGCTGCTCAGCGTCGTCCTCTGCGCCGCGGCTGCGCCGCTCGTCACGAGCGGCGCTCCGGCCGCGCAGCGCGACATCGTGGCCACCCGATTTGTCGCCCCGTTGTCCAGCGACGCACACGGCGTTTTTCACCCGATCGGCACGGACCGGTTCGGACGCGACGTCTGGACGCGCTTGGTCTACGGCGCGCGCATTTCGATGGGCGTCGGCGTGCTGTCGGTCCTCGTTTCACTGCTACTGGGGATCGCGATCGGCGCGGTCGCCGGCTACTGGCAGGGACCTATTTCCCTGACGCTGCTCGGATTGACCGACTTCGCATTGTCGTTGCCGCGCGTCGTGTTATTGCTCCTGCTCGCGGCGCTCTGGCAGCCAAGCACCGCGTTGGTGGTCTCGGTCCTCGGCCTCACGGGATGGATGGGAATCGCACGGCTCGTACACGGAGAGGTGCGCACGCTCGCCGCGCGACCCTTTGTGGAAGGGGCAGTCGCCGTCGGCGGCCGGCGGCTGCGCGTGCTCGCCAGACACATCCTTCCCAACGCGCTCACTCCCGTGATTGTCGCGGCGGCACTCGGCCTCGGCAATGCGATCACGCTCGAGGCCGGGCTGTCGTACTTGGGACTCGGCGTGCAGCCACCAACCCCGTCATGGGGCAACATGATGGCATCGGGCCGTGATACGCTCGTCAACGCGCCGTGGGTGGCGATCGCGCCCGGCGTGGCACTCGTACTCGTGGTGATCGCGTGTGCGCTGCTTGGCGATGCGTTGCGTGATCAGCTCGACCCGAGCGTCCGCAGCGTTGCTTCGTGAATCTCGTGACCGCCTTCGAACGGATGGAGCGTGTACGGAATCTTGTGCTCGCGGAGCCGGGTCTCCGTGGCCGCGACGATCTTCGGCGTGAAGAAGTCGTCCCGCGTTCCGTACACCAAGGTGAGGCTCGCGGCGCGCAACCGATCCGCTGTCTCTCGTTGCGAGAGGTCGAGATCCGGCGGCACTTCCCCGCCCCAGACGATCAATCGATCGATCCGCGTCGACCCGATTGCCGTCCACCGGCATACCGTCGCTGATCCCTGAGAGAAGCCGAGCGCGGTGACGCGGGCTTTGGGAAGCTTGAGTTCGCCGTGGACCGCATCGAGGTAGTGCACGTAGTCATCGATCTCGTGGAGACGGTCTTCCCGCGTCATCCAACTTGCTCCGACACGACGTTCGGTAGGACTCTCGGTGAGATAGAATCGCGATAGTCCTTCAGGAGCAACGACGCAGCATTGGAGCGCCTCGAGCGGCCGAAAGCGCTCGAGAAATCGCGACGCGAGCTGGCCGTATCCATGACAGACGATCCACACTTCACTCGCGCCTTGCAGCGTTCCCACCGTGAAGTACCGGGCTGTGCGCGCCGTCGAGAGACTGTGTTCCTGCATCAGGTCACCAAAATCGAGACGATCTCGTGTGGTTCGGCGACGAAGCGCACGATGCGGCCGCGTTGCTCGAGTACGAGTGCCACCGCCTCGCGCTCATCGGCGCGGACGCGGTGCGCGGTCTTGATGCCCGCACCGAAGCGCCAGGCGCCCGCCGTTTTGCGACTGGTCGCGTTGTAACAGCGGAGCACCATTGGCGAACCGATTTGCGCGGGTTTGAGGGCGGAGAACACGAGTCCCGTTCCCTCGAGGGCAACATCGATCGGCGCGGGCGTGAGACCGGCGGCATCACGCAACCAGAGAGCGGTGAGCGGAAGAAATGCATCCTCCCAGAGATGCGGCAGGACATCTCCGCGCTCCACGTCGGCGACCGTGATCGGGGCCAGCGCCAGCTCGATGCGCGACGTGCCCAGACATTGGGCGCCCGGAATCGCCGTCGGCCAGGCGGCGTGACCCGGCCGGGTCGGCAGGTCGCCACGAGAGAGATCTCCGATCGCGCGCATGAGGGTAATCAGGAGATCGCCTTTCGCCGTCCATTCGTATTCGAAGAACGCCGGGGCGAAGACCGCGAGCCCCCGGTTGCCCCGCGCCCCGGCGACGAACCGCTGGGCAGGCGCCGTGCGTACCGGCGTCTCGCGTGGATACGCTGCCGGGTCGGCCCTGACTGCCATCCGCTCGACCGTCCCGAATGCCCCGCCTGCGATCGCGCTGACGCCGGCCAGCCCGGTCGGCGCGCGCGCGCGCAGCCGATGGCGCTGATTGCGATTGTCGATCTCGACAATTGTGCGAACCATCGGACTGTCGGCGTGCAGCTGCACGATGAGCCGCGCAGCGATGCCGCGCGTGATCTCGAACCGCGCTTCGAGAGCCGCAACCAGCGGACCTCCCGCGAGCCGCTTCACGGTAATCGGTCCGGCACTCACCTTCACGCGGTCGCGCGCCGGAGGGCAGTACGTGTACGCGTCGCCGGCATCGCCTTCATCTTCGAGACGCAGGAGATCGCCATAGCGTTCCTCGCGGCGGCGATCGACAAGCGTCAGGGCTCCATTCGATTCCAGCGTCACCTCAACGAAGCGATTCTGTAAAGAACGACCGCGTACGCGAACGTCTTCGCCTTTGCTGACAGGCGCCGGCGTACCGAGAGTGAGCGTCGCGAGCCCGAGGCCCGGGACAGTCGGCGCACGAAACGCGATGCGAACCTGATCGACTTCATCCTGATCGGGATAATGCCGCGAAGCATCGATGCGCTCCTCCGTCACGCGCTGCGCCAGCACCTGTACGGGAATCGACCGGCCATCGGCACCACGCAACGCGAAGGCCCCTCGGAAGCCCGGTCCTTCTCTCGGTGCGCGTCCCGCGGTCGGCGCTCCCACCAGCACGTCGCGGCGAAAAAACGTCACGTCTGCGATCGCTACGCCGTTGCGAGGGCGGGCCGCGGGATTCCACAGCACGAGCGCCGGCTCCGCGATGCCCGCACGTTCTCGCGCAGCGTCGGGATCATGGCCCACGAGACGGTGTAGCGACGCGCGTGTCAGCTCCGCTGCATAGGCCGCGACATCGGTCAACCGGCTCTCAGCTGCCGTAGCGACCGAATCGGCGGTAGTCCCGGCAATCGTGTCGTGGAATTGGGTGCTGATCAGCGTGCGCCATGCGGTTTCGAGCAACGCCCTGCTATCCAAGGCGCCGGCGTAGCGCGCCAGCGCCACCAGCGGCTCCCCGATCCGCTCGAGCCGCAGCTCGGCAACTCCGTGGCGACGCTTGAAGGGGGCACGCGTGCCGTGCACACCCTGGAGGGTCCAGGTGTAGCCGTACGACCATCGCAGCTCGCCTGCGATTGGCTGTGCCGGTGTGCTTTCGGCGGCCTGGAAGAACTCATCGAGACGCGACAGGCGAAACGCACTCGCCGGCTCGAGCTCGGCCAGCACGTCCCGGAGACGCCCGAGCGCAGGATGCGGCGCGTGGTGATCGGCCCCGATGAACACCGGAATATGTTTGCCCGCCGCGCGTGGGACGAGCGCCGCGCGGACGTCGGTCCAGATGTCGGGGAGACGCGCGCCCCCGCCAGGTAGCGCGGCGCCGATTTCGTAGCCCTGCGGCGGCAGGTGCCAGAGCAGCAAGTCGCGGGAGTCCGAGCCGCTCCATCGGTAGAGATCGCGATCCTGTCCCGGATCACCACCCAGGCCGCGCCATAGCACGCCAAACTTGATGCCGAACTCGCGCGCGAGACTGGGCAAGACCGCCGGGTGACCGAAGGCATCGGGTGAGTACAACACGTCCAGCCGTCCGCCCAGCCGCTCGGCGTCGGCCGCGCCGAGCAGCAGGTTTCTGATGAGGGACTCACCGGACGGAATCAACTCGTCGGCCAGGACGTACCAGGGGCCGACTTGGAGTCGCCCGGTTTTCACCAGCGCCTTGATCTCGCTGTCGCGCTCGGGTCGAGCGCGCAAGTAGTCCTCGACGAGAATGGTCTGCCCATCGAGCAGGAAGCTGCGAAATCCGCCGTCCGCCTGGAGCCGTTCCAGCAGCACGTCGAACATTGCCACGAGCCGCGCGTGAAACGCGGCGCGCGGCAGATACCACTCGCGATCCCAGTGGGTATGTGGGATCAGATGAAAGATGTACGACGTCACGGCTCGAGCTTCGAGATGTCCGCGAGGCTCGACAGGTGCACGTGTGCCACCCGCCGGCCGCGACCGAGCAACGCGCGCACGTCACCGCGCGCCTGCGCCGCGTGCAGCGCACCGAACGTCAGTCCCATTTCGGGGATGGCGATGTCGTCACGGGTCTCGACGGTAATCACGAGGAAGAGACCCGTATTCGGTCCGCCTTTATGCAGCTGACCCGTCGAGTGCAGATAGCGCGGGCCGATGCCGAGCGTGGTCGCGCACCGGAGTGTCCGACCCCACGCGCCGCGGACGCGTTGCAGTTGTGCCAGCACGTTCGCGCTCGGCGGTAGGTACGCGAGAATCGCGAAATAATCGCCGGCTCGAGCGCTGCGGCGCAGGTCCGCTGGTGACAACGTTTCGATCGGCTCGGCCACGACCGAGGACGTTCGAGCGGCAACGAGCTCGGCGCGCGCCAGGTGTTTCGCTTCTTCGACGTCCGGTTGATCGAATGCGTTGACACCGAGACGTTCGCAGAGCGCCTTGGTCGCGTACTCCCAGCGCAGGAACTCACGGCCGAGATCGAGCGGGTCCGCGGAGAACTCCGCTGGTCCGGCCGTCTGAAGATCCGGCAACGACGCGTCGAGGGGATCGTCGACGATCGGCACGACACCGCGGCCGTCCTTCCCCGAGCTTTCGGCGATCAATTGCTCGACCCACTGAGCCAGCGCGCCGACCTCGCGCGGCGGCGCGAGCCGCAATTTGTCACGACCCGACTTCGCGCGATCGGCGACCGCGCTGCCGAGTCGTTCCGCGGCAGCAACGTCGACTCGTCCCGTCCGCTCGAGCAGCGTGCGACCGTCCACGCCTATGAGGGCGGCGGGCAGCATGCCGATGGCGGTCAGTGCCGAGTAGCGGCCACCGATGCCAGGCGGATGAGGAATGACGGCGCGAAAGCCACGCTGTCGCGCGAGCGTGTCGAGCGGGCTGCCCGATTCCGTGATGGCAACGAACTGGTCGGGGCGAGCGCGCGCTACGAAGTGATGGCAGAAGGCCAGCGTCTCGACTGTGTTGCCCGACTTGCTCGAGAGCAGGAACAACGTCCGCGGGAGCTCGTCGTCGGAGACGGCGGCGCCCACCGCCGCGGGATTCGTGCTGTCCAGTACGCGCAGCGTGCGCGCTCCGAACGCGCTGGCGAGGACGTCCGCGACCAGACTCGATCCGCCCATCCCACAGACGAGCGTGCGGTCGAGACCGTCGGCTCGGGCCGACGCGGCCAGGGCCGTGTGCGCATCCCACTGCGCGAGCGATTGCTCCGGCGCGCGCACCCATCCGAGCAGATTCATTGGCGGCGAAACATAATGAAGTTAGGTTAGCCCCGGGTGCGCCGAAAATGATTCCGCTCAGTCGTTCCGCCCGCGTGCTCGTGATCATCGCCGCCGTCTCGTTCGTGGTGATGGCGCTGCTGTACGCTTTCCCGTCGCACAGCCGTCAGACCTTGCTCGTGACCACGGACGTGTGCTGGGGCTGGGCGGCGGCATTTGCCGCGTTCTGCTGCTTCAACACCGCCGGGCGTGTCACGACCGCCGAGCAACGCCGTACCTGGCGCTGGATCGGCGCGGGTTGTGCCTCGTTCTTCGCCGGCGCGCTGGTGTGGACGTATTACGACTTCTGGCTGCGCGCCGCACCGCCGTACCCATCGCTCGCCGACGCAGGCTTTCTCGGCATCTACGTCTGCTTGATCGTGGGGATCGTGACGCTGGTCCGCGGCCAACCGACCCGCCGCCCCGATCCCGAGCTGATCCTCGATACGGTGCTCGTGACGTTCACCGTCGGTGCGTTGGCATACGAGTATCTGCTGGAACCGCTCCTCGCGGGAGCGACAGCCCGCTCGACCGCCGGCCTCCTCACCAGCATCGGCTGGTCGATCGGAGGGATCGCGGTGCTCTGGATGGTGTTGATCCAGATGCTGCGCCGAACGGTGTTCCCCGTCGTGACCGCCGCATTGGTGCTTCCCGGTATCGTGGCACTGGCAATCGGCAATCTCGTCTACGCGGTCGTCGCGCTCGGTGGCACGTATCAACCCGGCGGCCCGCTCGATCTCACGTGGGATGCCGGCCTGTTGATGATCGCGGCGGCCGCGGCGCTCGCGCCCGATCGTGTGCTGCAGCTCGAACGCGACCGAGCGACACCCACTTCCGGCCTGACCGCGCGCGTCGTGGCATTGATCGTCGGTCTCGCCGGCATGAGTGGTATGGCGATCGTGGGGATCGTGCGTCCGGAACCCGGCGTCGATGTCGCGATCATCATCGGCATCGGCATGTTGATCATCGGAGCGCGCGTGCTGTACTCGCTGGGTGTCGACCGGCGGTACGCGCAGCTCCTCGAAGACGAGGTCGCGAATCAGACTCGCTCGCTGATGAGCGCACTGGGTGCGACGGCGTCCGCGGAGCGCAGTCTGCGCCTGCTGATGGAAGCCGTACCGGACGCCATCAGCGTCCTCGACCGCGAGGGACGGGTGCTGGACGAGAATCCCGCCGGGCGTTCGCTCGTGAACGCCCAGAGATCGGGCTTCGATTGGCTCGATTCAGCGGGGACGCGGATTGCGCGGAAGAATCTGGCCGCTGCCTTCGATGGCGAGCTGCGCCGGTTCGAGGTTCCGTTCCAGCGGCCCGATGGAAGTGACGGCACCGCGCAGGTGCTGTTCGCGCCCGTGCGGGAAAGCGGTCGCATCCCCAAGGTGCTCGCCCTGGTCCGCGATGTCACGGAGCAGCGCCGCGCCCAGACGCAGCTCCAGCAAGCGGAGAAACTGGCGGCGATGGGACAGCTCGTGAGCGGCGTCGCCCACGAAATCAACAACCCCGCGGCTATCATCTCGGGATTCGCGCAAACGCTCTTGCTCAATCAGCTGACGCCCGATCAGCGCGAGACCGTGCAGATGATGTACGATGAGGCGACCCGCATCGGTCGGATCACGACGAACCTGCTGGCGTTCGCGCGTGCGGGCAGCAAGGAGCGGACGCTGGTCGATTTGAACGAGATCGTGCGCCGCACGTTCGCACTCCGGTCATACCATCTCACGACGCTCAACATCACGGTGAACCTCGAGCTCGACGAGAGCAATCCCAAGGCGTGGGCGAACGGCTCGGAGATGCAGCAGATGCTGCTCAATCTCCTGATCAATGGCGAGCAGGCCTTGACCGGTGTCACCGGCCGGCGCGCCATCACGATCCGCACGGCGACCGCGGGCGAGGATCACGTGCGGCTCCAGATGGCCGACACGGGCCCCGGCATCCCGCCCGACATCGAAGAGAAAATCTTCGATCCGTTCTTCACGACGAAGCCCGAGGGAAGCGGCACCGGACTCGGCCTCTCGATCTGTTACGGGATCGTGCGCGACCACGGTGGCCGCATCTGGCTCGATTCCAAGGCCTCCCAGGCAAACGGTGGCGGCGCGGCGTTTACGATCGAGCTGCTGCGCGATGCGCGCTCCCACCAGCGGCTGACGCCCCCGCCCATGCCGGCCCCCCCCACCCCCGCGGCGGCCGCTCGAGCGCATGACGGCGCACTGTCCGTGTTGTTGATCGACGACGAAGAAGGACTGCGCCGCGCCGTCCTGAGCTTCCTGAAGGGACGCGGCATGCACGCGGTTGCGGTAGCAGACGGTGCCGACGCCTTGCGGGCGCTGCAGCGGGAGCACTTCGACGTCATCGTGTCTGACGTGCGAATGCCGGGGATGAGCGGGGGGGAGTTCCTCGAACGACTGCGGCGCGACTACCCCGCGATGGTGCATCGCCTCGTGTTCACAACGGGAGATACTTTCGCGGCCGACACATCCGAATTGCTACGGGACTCCGGCGTGCCCTCGCTCGTCAAACCCTACGATTTCGCAAAGTTGGAAGACCTGCTGCACGAGGTAGCTAAAACCTCGGCCTGAGCTTCAGCTCCAGGTCCGATCGCCCGATGCCATTGGGCGTCGGCGCCAGCGAAAATCGCAACGGCTCGGCATCCACTGCCAGCGCATCGAGCACGTGTTCCGACACCGTCAGCTCATAGTCCCCCGGCCTGACGCCCATCAGATAGAACGCCCCGTCATTGAATGTGACCAGCGTCCGGCGGGCACCGCTGCGCCGATCCGTCAGAAACAACGTGACCGCGGCGACGCCCGCGCCGTTCCGTACCACGCGACCCTCGATGATCCCCGATTCCACCACCGGAATGTCGAGACTGCGAAAGCGATTGGGGCCGGGCACAATGCTGGTACGCGCGAACAGCGGCACCAGCAGCGGCGACTCGAGCGACAGCGAATCGAGGCTCACGATGACCGGCTCGAACGGCACCAGATCCCACACGTGATATGAGCCGTTCGAATCGCTGCGAGCGGAGAGCGATCCGATCAGCACTCGCGCATTGATGACCGGCGCCTCTCCGGGGTCACGAATGCCATTGGCGTTCTCGTCGAGAAACACGTGGCCGGAGAGGCCGGAGCGCTCCACCGACGGACCAGGAGCGACGCCGAGACGCTCGGTGCGACGGTCCCAGAGAACGGAGCCCTGAAGGAACTGGCTGCCTGTGACAGGTTGCCCGGGCGGCGCAAGGAGGGAAGTGACGGCGCGAACGGCCTGAAAGTACGAGGTAAGCGTCAACGAGTAGGTGAGTCCGCGGTTGCCTCGCTGCCAGTTCGCGCCCACCTCCAGCCGCATGCCACGCGCGATGGGGCGCGCCGCGAAGGCCGCCCATGAGACGAGACCAGATCGGCGCTCCAGCTCCGTCGTCGTGCGCACCAATGTCTGACTCAGGAAGGGGCCCCAGCGCGGCCGGGGCACCACGAACGTCGACAGCCCGGCGAATTGTCGATCGGTCGCGCCAGTCCCGACGGAGCCGTGCTCCATGCGCAGATATGGCAGAAAGCGCACCTCGTCGGTCTGAACCGACGCATCCAGCCGGGCACGCGTCAGCGCCCCCGCGGCGCTCCTGATTTGCTCGAGCCGGCCATTGAAGAAGAAGAATCCCGTAGCGCTCCCGGGGCGCAGAAACCCGGTCAGAGACCACTGGTCGCGGCGGCCGGGGACGAATAACACGGGGGCGGTGTCGCGCGCGAAGTGCGCGTAATCGCCCTCGATACGCAAGTCGACGGACGGCTCGTAGCGCAGCGCGCCACTGACGACACCCGATCCGACGAATTCGGTCTGCACCGCCCAGGAATTGCTGGGATTGCCAACGACTGATGCGTACGGATGCAGGCGGTCCGGAAGCGAGTCCCGCCAGAACTGATCGAACCCGCCCTGAACCGTCCAACGCCGCGTCGCACCGTAGCGGAGATCGACATTCGCCGTGGCCCGGCACGTGTAGGTCGGCGCTGGACATTGCCCCGCCGAGAGCCCGTACTCGAACCGGTTGGCCGGAAGCAGCTCGGCCAACACGCGGTAGGTGCGGTTGAACTCGCGGATCTCGCCGAACGGACCGTAGGCGACGAAGTCGACCGGGTTCTCGCCATATCGCACGGGAAGATCGATCGCGAAGCCGCCCGTCGCGTCGGTCGAATCGTAGGCCACGAGATCGCCCGCGCGATATGCCTCGACCGACCATCCGGGCTGCAAGGTGCCGGCGTAGCGCAACGAACCGAGCAGCGACGGGCGCACGAAGGGTGCGTTGGTGACCGCGAATCCACGGAGCGCGCGGGCCCGCGGGCCCGTGGATGGGACATCGCCGAGTCGGAGCTGTTTCACCCAAGAGTTATCCCGCCACACGCCATTCCACGACGCGTCGACGTGGATGCGTCCCGCTTCGGCTGGACCGACGCTTTGCGCGAGCATTTCGAGCGAACCGCCACCGACGTCGGCGCCGAGTCCCACCCCGTAGGTTGAGCCCGCGATGGGATCATTGGACGGCGAGAACAATGAGTAGTCGACGACCACGCCGTCCCAACTGGGGCGTTCGAGGCCGAGCGTGACGTCGGGCCGCATGCCGTCAGGACGGCGCAGATACGCTTCGCGCGCCGCTTCGCGTTGCAACCGGCGCGCGATCGGCAGACCGCTGGGATCCACGACCGTCGCCGTCAACTCGGACCAGTCGACGGAGAACATCAAACCGAGCAAGTCGCCCAGCCGTTCGCTGCCGACGTACAGCTCGGAAGATTCGAAGCGAATGAACTCCCGCTCGATGTGGACGCGATGATCACCGTATTGCATGGTGTCACTGCGAATGTCGATGACGATACGCCGATTTCCGGGATCGACCGTCGCCTCGAGCCGGCCGTCCAGTGTCAGCCGGTGGCGGATCTCGGCCAACTGGAAGAACTGTGACAGCGGGAGCAACACCTCGGAGCGCACACGATACGCCTGCACCGTCGTTCCGGTGATGCGGCCGATGCGCAGATCGATGACGACAGGTTCGGGCGCCGTATCATCGGGGACCGGAGCAAGCGGAGCGAAACGCACCGGCGTCGCAGCGGGTACCGATCTGACGGCGCCGAGGGTGATCGAGGCCAGGAGCGCGACCACCTCGACCCCTCGGAGCGGAAGCATGGTCTATTGGTAGACGAGCGACAGGATGACGTTTCCGCGATAGATGCCAGGCTTCGCCGCCCCGGTAGGCGTCTGCGCGCTCGCGCGTCCGATCAACCCCGCGCCGCTTAGGAGCAGGAGGAGTCCAACTCGGCGCCAGCAGGTCACGGGATTATCAGCTGCACTGAATCGCGAACGGCAGGCGCCTTGAGCACGACCGTCGGATCCAGATCCTCGCGCTCCGTCACCACTTCGTAGCGCAGCCAATAGCGGCCGCGCGCGCGCCGCGGCGGTCGCATGACGTTCGCGAGTCGCGGCTCCATCGTGAAGTAGACCCCGATCGGCGACTGATACGATGCGAGAACATGACCCGACGAATCCGTCAGGGTCTGGCGGATCGTGCCGATGAACGCCGCATTGCCGCGCCGCTCGAGCCGTGCCCGCGTGATCAGCGAGTCGCCGGCGATCTGCGCGCGGAGCTGCGACAACGTCACGCCCGTCGTGACCGGGCCTTTGCGGTAGTTGACGCCGATGATCGTGCGAACCTCGAGCGTGAGGCCGACCTGAATCGCCGTCGTGTCGGGGACGCCCGTGATCGGCACGCGACCGGCCTGCGCCGCGATCACGATCCGCAGCCAGTATTCGCCGTCGGCAAGCCCCGCGGGCGGCCGCGCGAGCAGCCGCACCGTCTGCCGTTCCCGCGGTCCCACCGGCCCGGGTTGTAGAGGAGGACCGAGCCGCTGCGTAGGCGGTGATCGATGAAGACGGCGTGCGGCGCCACCATCACACCCTGCGCCGCCAGCGACGCGCTGCCGAGCGCGAGGATTCCGGCTAGACCCAGCACGCGGATCACGGCAACACCGTCACGTTGAGAGTGAGCGTCGCCGTGTAGGCGCCGGCCCGCTGATTCGTCGTGGGATTGGCCGTGCCACCGACGAAGACCGCCCCGCGGCCGTTATTCGACAGTGTCGCGGTGAACGGCTGCTTTGGATCGAATCCCACCTGGCTCCCGATCGACTGCGATCGCGAGTAGCCTGCATCGCCGGCGCCAAAACTCAGCGGCATCAATGCCCCACTCGGGCCGGTCATCGCAACCGGCAGGACGAAGGACAAGAGCATCTGGCTGTTGTTCGGCCCGCGAATGTCGAACTCGCCGCTATTGGCGGGATCGGTCCGCAGGATGATGCGTGGCACTCCGGGAAGCACGGCACCGAACGTCAGCCCGCGCACACCCGTGACCGTGAGCGGTCGCTGTGCGTGCAGCGGCACGGCGAGCAGCAGCGCTCCGATTAGCGCGACCGATACCCGCTTCATGCGTTGAGTGCGTCTGCTTGCGACAGCGCCGGCAGAGGAGTCAGAGTCCCCTGCCGGCGCGCCATCAGCTCGACGCCAATTTCCAGTCGCTTAGTAGACCACCGTCATGGTGATCGTGCCCGTGTACGTGCCCTGCGCCTGGTTCGTGGCGGGGGTCACGCGCGCGCCAACCCAAATATATAGCAGGCCAGCCGCGCTCAGCGTCGCAGCATTGCTCGCGCCGGGAACAAACCCGATGCCGCCGGTTTCCAGATTGTTGTCGGCGCGAACGCCGGCATAGCTGTCGATCGGCAGCGTGTTAGAACCCGAGGAGAGCGTGACCGGTAAGGTGAACGAGAGTGTAACGGGGGCGTTCGCCTGTCCGGTGACGTCGAACCGGCCGGCGTTCGTCAGATCCGCCACGGCCACGCTCTTGTTCACGCCCGGGAAGACGTTCCCGAAGCTCAACTGCTGGGCGCCATTCACGTTGATCGGCGTTAAGACCGTCGCCGTCGCCGTGATGCTGGCGTTGTTCGTCTGGGCCTGGGCAACCGTACCCGTGACAACGAGCGCGGCGACAGCCAGGGTCAGCCTCGTGGTATTGCGCATCTCTTCTCCTGTTGGTGTCGAGCTTTTTGGCAGCTGGAGGGCCGTTCGGCACCTCTCTCATTCCAGAGCCCAGGAATGGCAAGGCTTATGCCAGCCGCCAGTTTCTTAGGCACCGTCAAATTTCTTGACGAAAGTGGCCCAAAAAGCGGAAGCCAAGATAGGGCTTAGGGTTACACAAAGCAATAGAAAAGAAGGTGTAAATATTCTCAACACTCCTTGAGGCGTGAGACAGACGTGGAAAATGCGTAACTTGTGCATTGATAACCAGTTACGGATTAACCGCGATCGGGTACAGCGTCTGCATTAGGGGGAGGGCGAAAGCAGGCTCGACCCTCACACGGAGCAGGCGATGCGGTGGACGATCGGTAAGGCAATCAGCGTGGCGACAGTGGCTCTTCTCGCGATGAGCTTGCCGCGCGCCGCAGAAGCCCAAGCTCGTGGCACCGTGCAAGCGACCGCGACCGTGGTCGATACGCGGCAGGGGTTCGAAGCTCTCTCGAGGGTTCAGCAGGTCGTGCGGAGCGAGTCGCGCACCAAGAGCGTCGAGCCGGTCGCGAGCGTCGCTCAGATTTCTGCAGTCCGCACGCTAGCGACGGTCGGGGGGCCGTCGGTGGTCGTGACGGTCGATTACTCACGGAACTAACAGACGCAGCAGACGCAGCAGACGCTTGAGTTAGACGCCGAGCCGCTGGCGCAGGGCCGGCGGCATCAGCGGGATCGCATACTTCACGGGGACCGAGAGCGCGAATCCCGGCCCCTGTCGCAAGCCGGCGCGATGTACTGAAATCACGTCTCCATCGGCGTTGAACACCGGGCTTCCGGACGAGCCACCGGTCGTCATGCCGTCGAACTGAATCAGATCCGGCGTCACTCGTGACAGAATTCCGGCCGTCATCGAGGTTCGCACCACCGACGCCCGATCGCGCGCAAATCCGGATCCAGCCGGATACCCGATCAGGGCCGCAGGCTCGCCCTGCCGCGCTTTCGTACCACCCCAGTCGATCGCCGAGAGATACGAACCCTGATAGCCGCGGATTTTTATGAGTGCCACGTCGCGCTCGCGCGCCGTGGCGATGACATCGGCGTACCGGCCAAGCGATTGGTCCGCCATCGTCACCCACACCGTGTCCGCCTCGGCGTGCGCCGAATCCGCCACCACGTGCCAATTCGTGAGCATGTAGCCGTCGGCGCTGATGACGAAACCGGTGCCGTCGTATCGATCACCGCCCAGGGCCACCGTGATGAGGCCGACGGCACCCTGGTTCTGCTGCGCCATTCCGGCGAAGTCGGTCCCGCGAATCGCGCGCATCTTGGCGTCGAGACTCGCCGCCTGGCTTTCCGCCGTCGCCACGGCGCGCCGCAAACTGTCGAGCGACTCTTGCGACGGTGCGCGACGCTCCGCAGCGGCAAGCTGATCGCGCATGCGTTGCAGATCGCGCTGGCCTTCTTGACGCTGCGATTCACCGGCCGCGAGCTGCTGTCCCAACGCCTGCTGCGCGCGATCGAGCGCCACCTGAAGCTGAGAGGTACGCGACTCGGCGGCCGCGAGCTGAACGCGCAGGCTATCGACTTGGGCTGCCGGGGCCGCGGCCGCCCGCGCGGCCGTCAACTCCCGGCGCAACCGGTCGCCCTCCGCTCGAGAGGAATCCTCGGCGGTGCGCATCGCTTCGTTTGTATGCTCGACCTGGCGCGACAGCAGCCAATAGACGCCGTACACGCCGCCGCCCAGGAGCAGGACGAGCGCGATGACGATGGCCGTTAACCAACGAATCTTCCGCCGCGAATCCTTTCCGACCGCTTCAGCGACTGCGCGCATGAACGCCGTGGATCCGCGTCCGCCCTTCTTCCGCTCCTCCCGCGCTTTTGCCAGCGCCTGTCCGATCAGTCCGACGACGGTTTGCTGACCGAGCGCCGCTCTTTGCGGCGCCGTACCCATCCCCTCGACGAGCAGCACCGGCCCGCCCTGGCCGAGCATGATCTTGTCGCCAAGCCGGATAGGCATCGGCTTGCTGATGCGTTCGCCGTTCAGGTACGTGCCGTTCTTGCTCTCGGCATCTCGCACGACTAGGCCACCGGTCGCGCCGACGGTCAGCTCGGCATGAATCCGCGACACGATGGTGTCGTTGGCTGCGACCGGTTGGACTTCGCACTCTCGTCCCCGCCCGAGTCGGATGCGGGTGCCGCGCGCGTCGTACCGCTTGCCGGTCGCGGTCGCCAGCAAGGTGACGCCATAGGCGCGGACCTCCGCCGGCCCGCCCCGGCCCCCCGGGCCCCCCCGGCCTTCCTGGATTCCGGGATGCTCGGGAAGCGTCGCGTCGAGCGAACCAGTGATCGCGGCCACACGGTACTCGGGGCCGGACTCACCGAGACGAATCACATCGCCCTGGCCGACCGGCGTGGGCCCCGTAACGCGCTTGCCGTTGAGAAAAGTGCCGTTGCGACTTTCCAGGTCGGCGAGCAGCCAGGCGTTGCCTTCAACGCGCAGCTCGGCGTGGCGGGCCGAGACGACTTTCGCGGCATCACCATGCACGCTGACCGTTGCATCCGCCTCGCGGCCAAAACGCACCGGCGAGCCGCGGGATTCCGCGACCGTCTCACCCGAGGCCCGATCGACCAGCCTCAGAACTTCAGCCCCGAGCCACGACGGTCCTTCAACTGGCGACGTGGCGTCGGGGAGCGACGCTCGACGCGACTGCGCCGTTCTGTCAGTCCACGGCGCTCGACCAATACGACATTGGCGCGCAGCCGGCGCTCGGCGATGCGCCGATCCAGTCCGGTCCGGCGATCGGGCCGTACGCGGCGCTCCAGGCGATGGCGCTGATTGAAGGGCTGCCGGTCATTCATGCGACCCAATTTGGGACTCGCGTGTGATTCGTGCCAGCCAAACGCACTCGCTACATTTCCCGCCCGTGACGTCGACGAGCCCACCAACCGATCTACTCGACGAGGCGCGACGCGCGCTCGAGCCTGCTTTCCGGCTCGACAACCTGGTCGCGTTGTCCGCCGAGCGCGCGCTCTATCATGCGTGGGACCGCGTGTTGAAGCGTCCGCTGGCGGTCCGCGTGCATCTGGGCGCCGCCGGCAACCCCGGGCGCGCATGGTTTCTGCGCGAGACGGAGACGCTTGCGGCGCTCGATCATCCCACGATCCGACACGTGTATGCGGCCGGTGAGATGGGGACCTTCGCCTATCGCACGGCCAACTGGGTCGAGGGGGAAAGTCTCGCGGACGCGCTGCGGCGCGGCCCGCGTCCGATTCCGCAGTCCATGTCATTGATTCGCGACTTGTTGTCCGCGTTAGAGCACGCGCACGCGCGCGGCATCATCATGCGCCGCATCGTGCCGTCAACGCTGATGATCAACACGGGCGGGCAGGGCGTCATCACCGATCTGCGCTATTCGAATTGGTGCCTGCCGTACCTCGAGCCCCCAGCGACCGGCGATCCGACAACGGCGTTCATGGCGCCGGAGGTACGAGCGGCCGAACCGGGCGACCCATCGAGCGACGTCTACGCCGCGAGCGCGAACATCTACGTGGCCCTCACGGGCATGCCTCCCGATCTCGATCCGGGGCGCATCAAGCCACCGCGCCAGCTGCGCGCGGCGATACCGGCAGCCGTCGAACGGGTGATCGTGCGGGGACTCTCCGCGACTCCCAGGGAGCGCTACTACACGGCGACTGAAATGCTCGAGGATTTCGTCAGCGACGCCGGGACGTTCCAGGTGCCCGCCGCCGCGCCGACAGTGACCGAATCGGGATTCGAGCGCCGGCTGCGCCGGGCGCTCGGCGACGACTACGAATTGCTCGAGGAGATCGGCACCGGCGGGTTTGGACGCGTGTATCGCGCCCGGGATCTCGCGCTCGAGCGCGACGTCGCGATCAAGGTCCTGCATCCTTCACTCACCGCCGACCCCGGCGTCCTGGAACGGTTCCGGCGCGAAGCGCAGCTCGCCGCGCGGCTCCGCCATCCGAACATCGTCAGCATTTACGACATTATGGGCCGGGCGGGACTCACCTGGTACTCGATGGAATACGTCCCCGGGTCGAACCTCGGGCAGGTTGTGCAGCGGCACGGCACCCTCTCGCTCGAGCAAACCGAGCGCTTGCTCAAAGAAGGCCTCTCCGCGCTCGAACATGCACATGGTGTCGGGCTGATCCACCGCGATCTGAAGCCGGAGAACATGTTGATCGAGCCGGATGGGCGGCTGCGCATCACCGATTTCGGACTCGCATTGGCGCTCCGGGGGGGAGCGCGCTTCGGCGGCGCGACGTCACGGAGCGGGACGCCGCAGTTCGCCGCACCGGAACAGCTGCTCGGCGAGCGCGTCGATCAGCGCGCCGACCTGTATTCGCTCGCGGCCACGATCTACTTCGCACTGCTCGGCCGTCCGCCGTTCAGCGGCAAGACACCGGAGCAGATTCTCGCTCGCCAAACGACGGACGACGTGCCTCCGCTCAACACCGCGCGACGTGACGTTCCGCGTGAGCTCGAGGACGTGCTGCGACGCGCGTTGCGCAGCGATCCGAACGAGCGGTTCCATTCGGCGGGGGCGTTCAACGCCGCGGTGAGGGGCGCGTTAGGCGGCTTCCTGCGGCGGCTGGCCGCGCTGTTCCGGCCGGAGAGTTAAGCCTCACCCCCCGGCCCAGGGGGTGAGGCCTAGCGCCAGCGGAAGATCCGCAGTGCGATGACAAAGCTGACGGCGCCCCACGCGATCACGATTGCCAGTGGGGCGCCGAGCGTTGCGAGCGCCGCGCCGTCGATCATTACCGCGCGCAACGCGTCGTTCAACGCGGTCAGCGGCAGTGCTTTGACGAACGGAATCATGGCGTCGGGGAAGCGGGAATAGGAGAAGAAAGTCCCCGACAAGATCCACATCGGGAGCATCACGAGGTTCATCAGTCCCGACACGCCCTCGATCGTCCGCGCCCGGCTCGCGACGAGCAGTCCAAGTCCGGCGAATGCGAACGCGCCCAGGATCGCGACGCCTCCCAGAGTCGCCAGCGAGCCGCGGACCGCGACCCCGAACATCAGCCATCCGAATCCCACCAGAAAGCCGATCTCGACAATCAGAAACACGAGCCGTGAAAGGATGAAGCTCAGGAGGTAATCGCTGCGTTTCATCGGCGTCGCCATGTACCGCTTGAGCAACTTTTTCTGACGCGCCTGCACCACCGAGAACCCGACGCCCCAGATGCCGCTGCCCAGCAGATTCATGCCGAGCAGCCCGGGAATCAGGAAATCGATGTAGCGTGACCCCGGTGCGACGACACGATCGTCCCGAACCGCCGCGACGTCCTTGCGGCCGCGCGCGCGCTGCACGACCTCATCCACTTGCAGGCGCGCGAGCCCGCTCTCCGTGCGGGTCGTATCGTATCGATAGACAAGCGGATCGCCCGGCACCACCAGCAAGGCGATACGGCCGGTCCGCAGCCGAGTGCGTGCGGTCGCGCTGTCGAGCACCGTGGCGATGAGTCGCGGCGACGAATCGAGCACGGCCACGAGCGCGCTGTCCCCCGGCCCCGCGGCGACGCCGACCTGCAGCTTGCCGGGGCCGGTGTTTCGAAAGGCGAGACCGAGCGCAAACGCCAGCACAATCGGAAACCCGAAGACCCAGAACACCGCCTCGGGCTCGCGATAGAACTCGCGCATGCGCGCGAGCGCCAACTGGAACAACGGGTGCTCACGTATCACGGAGCTGCCGTCCCGTGAGCGCGACGAAGACGTCGTCGAGCGTCGCGTGATGCGTCGTGAGCGACGAGAGCTCCAGATCGCGCCGCTGAAGCAACGTCAACAACGCCGGAAGCGTCCGATGCAGCTCGGTCACGGTCAACGAAAGAACGCCGGCGCCGGGCCTTACCGCAGTGACGCCGCCCAGGCCGCGCAGCGCATCCGTCACGTCGTCCGGCGTTCCATCGATGAGGGCGAACTCGACGACGTGCTCGGCACCGAGCGACGCGATCAGCTCGCGGGGCGTCCCCAGCGCGATCACTTTGCCGTGGTCCATGATTGCCACGCGATTGCACAGCCGCTCCGCCTCTTCCATGTAATGGGTCGTGAGCAGCACCGTGCCGCCGGCGGCACGGAAGCTCCGAATGATCTCCCAGAGCTGGCGCCGCGAGTGCGGATCGAGACCGGTGGTCGGCTCATCGAGAAACAGCAGCTCGGGCTTGCTCACCAACGCGCAGGCGACCGCCAGGCGCTGCTTTTGCCCGCCCGACAACGTCGCGACGCGCGCCCGCCGCTTTTCTTCCAGCTCGACGAGCGCCAGGACTTCGTTCACCGTGTGCGCTTCACGATAGAATGAGCGGAACACGGCAAGTGTCTCTTCGACAGTGAGCTTATCGGCGAGCTGCGTTTCCTGCAGCTGAATCCCCAGGCGCTCGCGCAACGCGCGTCCTGCGGCTCCTTCATGCCACGGCGTGCCCAGAATCTCGACGTCGCCGCTGTCCTGCGGCGTCAGGCCCTCGAGGATTTCGATGGTCGTGGTCTTGCCCGCCCCGTTCGGACCGAGCAGGCCGAAGCACTCGCCGCTCGCCACGGTCAAGTCGACGCCGGCGACCGCGACGACCTCGCCGAAGCGCTTGGAGAGCGCGCGACAGCTGATGGCTAGGATGGCTCTTTCTCTGCGGGCTTTTCTGGTTTGGCCTCGTGCGCCATCTTGAGCGATTGATCGAGCTGCATCGTCAGGCTGTTCATCCCGTCCGCCAGCGCGCGAATCTTCATGTTGATTCCCGTCCCGGCGCGGCCGACGACGATGGCCAGGCTGCCGGCGATGTCCGGCAACGTCCCCAGGTTGCTCGTGAGCGCGCGCTGCCGCATGTGCGACAGCTCGCGCGCGATGTTCCCGCAGATGCCATCGATGATCTTCGGTTTGGCCGCGCGATTGGATTCGAGCTCGGCGACCAGCTTCTTCACATGATCCACCGTCCGGACGTAGCCCTGCAGCTCTTCGATGCGGCGGATCTGGTTCGGGGATTGCTTCTCTACCACGCCTAATCTCTGGGCGCGAGCGCATCGGTGCGAGCACGGCCGTCGATGAGCGACAGCGGTGTCACGCCGAGCAGTACGCCGAGCGTCGGCGCGATGTCGACCGTGTTCATGCGTCCCGCGTAGGTCCCGCGATTGATGCCGCGCCCCCAGAAAATAATCGGCACGTGCGCGTCGTCTTCGGACGGCTGGCCGTGCATCGCGATGAGCGAGCTGCCCGGGTCCCAGATCGAGCCCGGCTGTAGCGTCACGGTGAGCACAACGCCCGCGTCCGGCGAAAGCTGATGCAGCCAGCGGCGCGCGGTCGGGTCGGAGGCGGTATCAGCCCGTGCCAGGTCCGCCGGCTTGATGATGCGCGCCACACCCTGAACGCGCAGGATACGCAACGCGAGGGCATCGAGCACGCTGTCCGTCTTCACCCCGACCGCGGCGAAACGCCCGTTGTCTTGAAGAAACAGCATGCCGGTATCGAACCCGAGCCACTCCCGCGACGTCCCCGCCGCACCCGTCAACCGATCGAGATCGTGGTTCACCGCGCTGAGGAGCGTATCGAGCTGGACGCGATACGCCGGCGCGCCCGTCTTGGCGCGCGTTCGCTCGGGCAGCGATGTCACGCCGTGATCGGCCGTCAGCACGACCACCACGTTGTCGCGACCGACCCGGTCGGTCACTCGCTTCAGGAACCACGCGAGATAGCGGTCGAGCCGCAACACCTGATCGTGAATTTCCCGCGAGTCCGGACCGAACGCATGGCCGATCGCGTCGGTGGTAGAAAGACTGACCGCCAGGATGTCGGTGCCTTTCCGACCAAGTCGCAATGCCTCGAACCCTTCGAGCACAAACAGTAGTGTGAGCGAGTCCATGGCCGGAACGCCCGTGATCGCCGCGGCTGCGCGCACGCTATCGGCGGGGAGACGGTGCGGAAACACGACGTCGCGCCCGGCGTTCTCCCACGGCTCATTGTCTTCCTCTTTATAGGCGCTGTCCGGCAACAGCAGCGTCCAGGCCGTGTTCGCCGCCTTGAACGGCAAATGCCGAGCATTGAAGCTCTGCACCCACGCCGGGAGCGTGTCGGAGTAGTACCTGCTCGTCGTGAAGATGCCCGACTGATACCAGTAGACCTGCTCCTTCGCCTGGCCGATCGGGAGAATGGCGCCGCGGTCCTTGCGACTCACCGACAAGACGCGGGCGTTCGGATCAGATGCCTTCAGCCAATCAACGAGCGTGGTGCCGCGAAACCGGCGCGGCGAGGCGCCGGGCCCACTCGTGCCGATCAGCGGCGCGGTCGAATCCTGCACGCCCTGTGAGTTCCTCATAATGCCCGTGTGCGCCGGCCACAGCCCCGAAAGAATCGTCGAGTGGCCGGGCGCCGTTTCCGTAATGGCGTGGTCCTGGTATCCGTCGGTGAAGACTGCGCCTTCGGTCATGAGCTGCCCCAACCCGCCCGTGAGCTGGGTTTTCCAACGATTCAGATAGTCCGGACGCAGCTGATCCACCGTGATCACCACGACCAACTTCGGCCGGGAGGGTGCGGGAGTTATAGAACCAGTGAATGCAGCAAGGGCGACACCGGCAGGGAGGATCATGGCCAGAAAGTAGCCGCCCTCAGGCCGTTGCCGCCACCGGCTGGTCGGGTCGTTCACGGAATGCCATCCGGCCGGCTATCGCGACGACCACAGCGGCAATGAGGAACGGCACGCCGTGTCCCAGCTGGTCGAACACCAGCGTGGCGCCGACGGGACCCACGATGCTCGCGATTCCCCGCAGCGTCTGCTGCGCTCCCATCACCAACCCCAATTCGTGGCGGGGCACGCGCTGACTGACGAGCGACGTCGAGGCCGGAAAGAGCAGCGCGGTGCCCACCGGAACCAGCGTCAGAAACAGAATGAATACGACGATCGCGGGCCCCGGCGGCAGGATCGTCGCGGGAAGCGGCATCAAGGCCAGCCCCAGAAAGAGCGAGATCGTACCCATCTGCATGGTGCGGATTTCGCCGAAGCGGTGGTTAAACCAGCCCACCAATCCAAAGCGCATGAGGACCCCGACGACGCCGAAGATGGTGAAGAAATAGCCGATGGTCTCCTCCGTCACGCCGTAGACGTCCTTGAAATACAGTGCCATCACCCCGATGACGACGTTGAGCGCCAGCATGCCGACGACATAGATCCAGATGACGCGATGCGCGGGCGCCGACGGACGCTCGACGATCTCCAGGAGAGTCTGCTTGATCGTGCGCCCCGGCGGCAGCTGCTGCCCGCTCGCCGTGTGCGTGTGGTGGATGCGCGATTCGGGTAGCCAGCGCCACGCGAACACGACGCAGAGCAGCATGAGCCCCGCCGCCACCAGCCCGGGCACTTCGGTCCCGAAGCTGCGCGCGACCGAGCCGATGACGGGGCCGATCAGCACGCCGGCGCTCGTCGCCGCGGAGATCCAGCCCAACGCCTTCGCCCGCTCGGCTGGAGCCATCGTGTCGGCGACGTACGCCTGCGCCACGCCGGTGGTACCGCCGCCCAGGCCCTGGACGATACGTGACGCGAACAACATCCAAAGACTGCTCGCGAACCCGAAAACCACGTAGGCGAGAGCCGATGCCGAAAGCCCGATGAGCATCGCAGGTCGCCGGCCATAGCGGTCCGAGAACTTCCCCCACACCGGTGAGGAGATGAGCTGCGCCACGGCGAACGAAGAGATCAGCCATCCGACCATCCACTCCGGCGCATGCATGCGCGTGGCGTAGAACGGCATGAGCGGCGCGACCAGCATGAGGCCGAGCATGTCCACGAAACAGACCGCCATCAGCACCGAGAGCCGTTTCATCGCCTCGCTCCAATGCCTAGCACGAGCGCGCTGGCGACCATCACCACGACGCCGAACGCCGCGGCGACGCCGACCTCGTCGAGCCGCAAACTCGAGAGAATTTCAATCGAGATGGGACGCGTTTCGTACGTGTAGAGGACGATCGACGCGACGAGATCCCCGAGCGCCGCGACGAACGCGAGACTCGCGCCGGCCATGAGGCCGGGCGAGAGCTGTGGCAGCGTAACGCGGGCCAACGTGCGCCAGCGGCCCGCGCCGAGACTCGCGGCCGCTTCCTCGAGCGACGGGTCGAGCTGGCGATACGACGCGAGCAGTGCGCGGCCCGTGAGCGGTAACGCGCGCACGAGGTAGGCGAGCGGCAGAATGAGCGCCGTACCGACCAACACGAATCGCAGCTCGAGCGGCGCATGCACGCTGAACGTGATCGCCAGCGCGATCGCAAAGACCGTCCCCGGAAGCGCCCACGGCAGCGCGAGCAGTCCCTCGATCACGCGACGCAGCACGACCCGACGCCTGACCACGAGCCAGCCGGCTGCGAGCGCCAGCACAACGGCGAGCGCGGTACTCGCCGCCGCCATCCACAATGAATTGAGCAGCGGCCGGAGACGCTCGGCCTCGGAGAACAGGCGCCGGTAGTTGTCGAAATTGATTACCGGCGGGAGCATCTGCGTTGTCCACGCGCCGTAGGGCACGAGCGATACCAGGCCCAGCGTCAGATGCGGAAGCAGCAACACGACCGCGAATCCCCACCCCGCGCCCGTCGCGAGCATCCGCGCGCCCCTGCGACGGATCGGCCGGCGCTGCGGTGCGATGCCCTTCCCCAGCGCCACGAGCACGTCGTCGCCTTCCGTGCGTCGCAGAATCGCCAGGCCAACCACCGCGACGACGGCCAGCGCCACCGTCTCCACCATGGCGAGCGGCAGGTCGCCGTTCAGCTTGGTCGCCACGATCTGCGTCGTCATCACGCGAAAGCCGCCACCGAAGATGTACGGCGCGCTGAACGAGCCGAGTGCGGTCATGAACGTGAGGATCGCGGCACCGACCAGCGATGGTCGCAGCAGCGGGACGATCACGCGCCACAACGTGGCGCGCCGGCCGGCGCCGAGCGCCTGCGCAGCTTCCAGCATCGACACGTCCAGCTTGGCCAACCCGGCGCGCGTGAACAGATAGAAGTAGACGTACATCGAATACGCGTGGACGAGGAGAATGGCGAGCGGCCCCTGCAACCGCCACGGCGCTTGCTCGAGCCCGAGCAGCGTTTGCAGCGCACGTGTGACGAATCCCGACTCTCCATACAGAAAGAGGAAGGCAATCACGCCGACGAGCGGCGGCAACACCACCGGCAGTGCAATCAACGCGCCCAGCGTCCTGCGGCCGGGGAAATCGAACCACTCGAAGAGAAAGGCGAGGGGAATCCCAATCGCTGCCGCGAGTGCGACGCTCGCAAGAGAGATCCACACACTCGCCCACAGCGCGGCCCATTCGCCGGCGCGTGTGAAGAACTCGCTCCAGGCGCCCGGACCGTTCGCAGCTTCGAGCACGACGATCAGAATCGGGTACACGACCAGCCAGGCGAGCAACAGCGTCATCACCAGCCCTGCCGCATTCACGTTGCGAACGCGATTCATCGCCGACCCGCCTCGTCTGGAAGGGCGATCACGCGAGTCGCGTCCACATAGACGCGCGCCCCCACCTGGGCGCCATCTGGCTCGGCGAGTACCTCGAATCGCTGGCCGTCGTCGCCCTCGATTTGGAAGAACGCTGCGGCTCCGGTGTAGCGACGCTCCCGCACCACGCCCGGCAGACCGGCGTCGCCGAATCGCAGGCGCTCCGGCCGGACGACGAGCACGTAATCAGGGCGCGTCAAGCCGAGTGCACGCGCCGCTGCCCCACGAAACACGTTCGCGCGTCCGACGAACGACGCGACAAAGAGACTGGACGGGTGCTCATACAGCTCTTCCGGTGAGCCCGTCTGCTCGAGATGACCGGCGTTGAGCACCGCGACGCGATCGCCCAAGTCGAACGCTTCTTCCTGCTCGTGCGTGACGAACACCGTGGTGATCCCCACGCGCTTGATGAGCTGCCGCAGCTCGCGGCGCGTGCGCTCGCGCAGCGTCGGATCGAGGTTCGACAGCGGCTCATCGAGCAGCAACACGCGCGGCTCCGGCGCGAGCGCGCGCGCGAGCGCCACCCGTTGCTGTTGTCCCCCGGAGAGTTCGTGAACTTTGCGGCGTTCGAAGCCGGAGAGATCCACGAGGTTCAACACAGCGGTGACCTTCGCATCACGCGCATTCGATCCCGGGAGACCGAAGCCTACGTTCTGGCCGACGTCGAGGTGCGGAAACAGCGCGTAATGCTGGAACACCATCCCGCAGCGGCGGCGGGCCGGAGGAACGTTCGTCACATCCTCGGTCGCGACGGCGATTCGTCCGCCGTCCGCCGTCTCGAATCCGGCAAGCAGCCGCAACATCGTCGTCTTGCCGCTGCCCGAAGGACCGAGGAGGGCAAGGATTTCGCCGCGGGCGATGTCGAGCGTGATCGGGCCGACCGTCACGCCGTGTCCCCATCGCTTTTCGATCGCCTGGATTTCGAGAAAGCCGCTCAATGACGGCTGCCCTCCCGGTGTCCCGTCCCGCGCACGTGCTGGTCCCACCAGCGCATCCATTCCGGCCCGTGCTCGGCCAGGAGATTCCAGTTCACGTCCGCGACCACCATGCGGCGGCGGACGTCGCGCACCCAGTCGGGGAGCGAGTCCGCGGGCAGATCGAGCCGGGCCGGCAACCGATACACCTCGCGGGCCGCGGCAAGCTGCATCTCGGGACTGCCGACGAAATCGACGAAGCCCCGAGCGGCCGCGAGATGCTTCGCGCCACGGACGACCGCGATCCCATCCTCGATCGCGACGGTTCCGCTCTTCGGGAAGACGTACCCTATGGGCATGCCGCGCCGGCGACTGATCAGCACGTCGGGCAGATCCCAAACCGTCAGCAGCCCCTCCTGGCGTGCGATTCTCTCGCTCACGAGCGCGGGGTTTTGCTCGTACGCCTTCGTCTGGCCATCGAGTCGCCGCAGCCAGGCGAAACCGGCGGCGGTGTCGCCCGTCTGGTTGAGACCGCGCTCAATGATGAACCCGAAAACGGCACGCATCGTCCCGCTCGCGAGCGGGTCGCGGATGATGATCTTCCCGGTCCACTTGGGATCGAGCAGGTCGTCCCAGTCCTGCGGCGCGTCTTCGGCACGCACGACTTTCTCGGGATACAGAAAGACGACCGGCGTTTCGTACGCGGCGAAGTAGCAGTCGCCGGTCCCCCGCGCGCGCGCCGGAATCGCGCCGGCCCACGCGGGACGAGCGCAGTCGAGCAACGAGTCGTGCGCGGCGGGCGCGAGAATCAGGGATGGACCGCCGAACCAGACGTCCGCCTGCGGATTGGCGCGCTCCGAACGAACACGGTCGTAGACATCCTGCGAGCCCATATCGAGCCAGCGCACGTCGATATCGGGATGCAGCGCCTCGAAGCGGTGCTCGAAGAGCGACAGCAAGTCGCGGCCGTGAGGGCTGTAGATCACCAACGGAGTGCGGTGGTCCCGGGAGCATGCGGTGAGTGTGAGGAGTAGTGCCGCGAGAATCAATGCGGAATTTGGAATGCGGAATGCGAAATTCACCTGTAAGCGTTCATTTCGCATTCCGAATTCCGCATTTCGCACTTGATTACGGAACATTCCGCCGCTTGAGACCCAGCAAGTTCACAAACAGCCGATATGCGCCGGGGACGCCAGCCGGCAGTTGCCGGAAGAAGCTCAAGCCCGTGTACACGTAAGTGCCGCGGCCAACGGGAGCCACGAGCAGCCCACCCTTCAGCTCCTGCGGGGGATTCGGCGGCGGATCGTGCATCTCGAGCACCGGCACGTAGGTCGTGTCCCAGTCGTGCGCGAAGTAGAGGCCACGCTCCTGAACCCAACCGCGCCAGTCGTCCGGACCGATCTCGTTGGGATAATGAAATACCGGATGGGCGGGATCGAGCGCGGTCACCGCGGCGTTTTCGTCGGTCACCCGATCGTGCGGCCGAGCAATGTGCAGCGGGTAGGGCGCAAAGCCGCCGTCCACGAACGGGTACTGCTGGTACTGCACGATCAACAGCCCGCCGTTCTTCCCGTACTCGAGCACTCGTCCGTTGTTGGCGACGAGCGCCGGGTCGGTTTCGTACGCGCGACTGCCGATGACGATCGCGTCGTAGCGCGACAGATCGCCGCGGGCGAGAGAATCGGGACCGATCAGCTCGACCGGCACGCCGACCGCGAGCAGCGCTTCGGGAACGCGGTCGGCCGCTCCGCGCACGTAGCCGACGCGCGAGAGCGCGGGAAGCACAAGACGCGCGACCCGAACTTGCGCCACCGAGGTGTGGGACAACGCCCGCGGCCGGATGTGGGGATAGTCGATGATCTCGAGCCAGCCGTCGAGCTTGCGTCCCCCCCCCCCCGCCCCTGCGTCGCTCGTCATCGCTGCCGCGCGAACATCATGCATCCCCGGCTTGAGGCTGTCCGCAGCCGGCGGCGCGACCGCCACGGTGACACTCTTCGATTCGTCCTCGCGCGCAAACGCGAGACTCTCGGCGGCAGGGATGGGCCAGCCGACGGGGGCAGTGACCGCTGCGCGAGCGGCGATCGAGCCGCGTGTCCGGTTGGTAGTGGTGACTGTGAAGTGCCGCGGCTCCCGGGATCCACCATCGATCGGCCACAGCAGCTCGTCAGGCGTGATCGCGACGTCGAGATCGCGCGTGACGAAAATGGGCCGCCGGATTTCCCCGATCGCCTGGTCACGATAGCGATAGACGACTTCGCGCGTCAGCGTCACCGGCTCGCCGCCGATGAACAGGCGCACGGTCGCAGTTACCGGCGGCGGTTCGAAGGGCAGGCCACGAACCGCAGCGGGCACCGTCGACCAATCGTACAGACCACCGCGATTCGTGAGCGGCCGCCTCAGGAAATAGGGCTGCGTCCGCTCCGCGTCCCGCGCGACCGTGAGGACAAAGCGGCGGGTGACGACAGCGCCCGGCGACACGGCCGGCATCCCGGATTCGAGCCGTTCCAGCGTCCACCCCGCGGGCGCGCCGACGTTGATGCTATCGACGCGCACCGCGCTGTCGCCCGCGTTCCAGATACCGACCTCGATTTGCAAGCGCTCGCCCTGCGTCACGATGCCATCATCCGCCGTGCCATCGATGCTGACCCCGGCGGCAATCGCGAGCGCCCGCTCGAGTACGCTCCGCTGCTCCGGGTCCGCCGAGCCGAGTACGCGCAACGCGCGCACGAGATACGGCAGCGTCGCGGCCGGCCGCCATGGCGTCAGCACAGCACGCGCGGAGTCGATCAGCGCCGCGTAACCGGGCACGCGGACCGCCGTATCCACACCGGCGAACACCGACGGCTCATTCGTCGGGGTCATGCCCGGCTTGGTCGCGACCAGCGCGACGCGCGCGGTGGCGGGTCCGGCGCGTTGCAGCTGACCCATGTCCTGCGAGCGATGCCGGCTGCGACTCGCCATCGCGATCTGGAAGTATGATTGCCCGAGGATCGCATCGAGGACGCCCACCGGCAGCGCGAGTGTGGTCGCCGACGTGTCGCCCCGGGTGGAGCGATAGAACTTGAGCGGACCTCCCGCGGAGTCGCGCATCAGGTCGAACGCCTGCCGCGCCACAATTCCGGAGACCTGATGTTGGCCATGGCCGTCCGCCGGCGTTCCCGAGAAGACGGAGATGATGATTTGCGGGCGGAAGCGGCGGATGATGTCGACGACGTCTTTGAGGATGGAATCGCGCGGCCAGAAGCGGAATGTTTCGTCCGCCGTCTTCGAGTATCCAAAGTCGTAGGCGCGCGTGAAAAACTGCCGCGCGCCGTCCAGCTCACGCGCCGAGAGCAGCTCTTCGGTGCGGATGACGCCGAGCTCCGCCCCGAGCTCCGGTCCGATCAGATTCTGCCCCCCTTCTCCCCGGCTCAACGACAGGTACGCCGCTTGCGCGCCCATGCCGCGGGCGAGCAGGACCAGGAGTTGGGTGTCCTCGTCGTCGGGATGCGCGCCGATCAGGAGCACGCGTTTGTTGCTGCCGAGCTGCCGCAGCAGACTCGCCAATGCAACAACGCCGCCGGTGCCGGGTGGAGACAGCTGCCCGCGCGCGACACCGGCGGCGCCGAAGCTCAGGAGGAGCCCGACGACTAATCGTCTCACTATTGGGAAAGGTACACGGCGCCGCCCTTCATAACGAACTTGACCCGTTGCAGTTCCGTGATGTCGCGCGTCGGATCGCCCGCGACCGCAATGATGTCCGCGTAGAGTCCGGGCGCAATCGCGCCGATGTTCTGTTCTTGTCCGAGGAGCGCCGCGGCGACGGACGTGCCGGACTGAATCGCCTGCATCGGCGTCATGCCGTACTGCACGTAATACTCGAATTCCTTCGCCTGATTGATCTCGGTCCACGGAAATCCGCCGACGTCGGTCCCCATCGCGATCTTGACGCCTTTGCGGAGCGCCTTGCCGAACGCACGCCGCTCGAGCGCGACCAGCGCCGGCCACACACCGCCGCGCGGCAGGACGTGCACGCCGACGGTCACGGTGGGCACCCAGTAGACGTTGTTCTTCACCATCACGTCGATGAGCGAGTCGGTGAGTCCATCGCCGTGCTCGATCGAGTTGACGCCGGCGCGCAGCGCGGCCGCGATGCCGTCCGAACCAATCGCGTGCGCCGCCACACCGCGACCCAACCGGTGCGCTTCGTCCACGATCGCCTTCGCTTCGGCGTCGGTGAAGTTCACCCAGCTGTGGAGCACACTGTCGGGGGGGGGCCCGAAGAAGTAGCGGCGGTCGCTGTAGTACTTGATCCAGTCGGCGCCGTGCTGCACTTGCTCGCGCACCGCGAGTCGCGCGTTATCGACGCCGTCCACCGTTTGCACGCCGTGCGGCAGCTCGATCTCCCAGTTCGGCGTCCCGATCGGATACATCCCCGTCGGGGCCATCGCGCGCGTCGACGCGAAGATCCGCGGTCCCGGCACCTCGCCCCGGTTCACGGCCAGTTTCACGTCGACGTCGGCGTACATCGCGCCTTCGGTCTCGACGTCGCGAAGCGCCGTGAAGCCGTGCTCGAGCGATAGCCGCGCGTTGCGGGCCGCGAGAACGGCGCGGTACGGAATGGATTGCTTGAGCAGCTGATCTTCGTATTCCTGTGACGTGATATCGCCCTGGAGCAGGAGATGCGTATGCGCGTCGATGAGCCCGGGGAGGACGGTCATCTGGGAGAGATCGATGATGCGCGCGTTCGGCGCCTGACTCTGGAGCTGAGCGACGGCCCCGACCGCCTTGATGCGCTCACCCTCGACCAGGATGGCGACATTCGTCTGCACCTGCTGCGAGCGGCCATCCACCAGCCGGCCGGCTTTGATGAGCGTCTGCTGAGGCGACGGTGTTTGCGCCACGAGAAACACGGACGTTGTGGCGCTGAACAGGAGGACTAGGGAAAGCGTGCGCACGAGATCTCCACAAGAAAACGGGACGGGAGAACTTACTCCCATCCCGTAACTCCGACTACGTTCCCTGCTGTTTAAAAAAACAGCCAAGTCAGGGGGTGAGGTTTACCGCGACGCCAGCGGCTTGCCGTCCGCGTCGAGGAAGCGAATCTCGCCGAAGTTCAGCTCACGAATCCCGGCTTCGATCTTGGAACGATCCCCCACCACCACCCACACCAGATGATCCGGACGAATCGTTTCGGCGGCCGCGGTGGTCGCGTCGGGAATCGTCAGGCTGCGGATGCGCTGGGCGTAGGTGTCGAAGTACCGATCGTCCAATCCAAAGGTCACGAGCTGCTCGATTGAGCCCGCCACCGCATCCATCGTCTCCCAGTTGCCTGGCAACGTGAGCGTGAGATTCGCCTGCGCTTTCGACAACTCGCCCGCATCGATCGGCCGGGACCCTAGAATCCCACGCAGCTCGCGGTCGACTTCAACCATCGATTCCTTGGTCTTATCGGTCTGCACCGGCGCATAGGCGATGAACGGCCGTTGCCCGCGGGCATCCCAGATGAACGTGAACGCACCGTAGGACCAGTGCTTCGCTTCGCGTAGGTTCATGTTGACCCGCGACGTGAACTGGCCGCCCAGCAGCGATGTCATCGACTCGATCGCGTACTCGTGCGGATTCGCCTTCGGCGCGGCGAGGTCGGCCGCGAGAATCACCGACTGCTCCGCACCGGGCCGGTCGAGGATGTAGACGATCGGCTTGGGTTGATCGAGAACGGTGCCGATGTTCTTCTGCGGCACATCACCGCTCGGCCACCCGCTGAACAGCCGGGTCAGCTTGGGCTGAATCTCGCGCAGCGAGACGTCGCCCACGATCACGAGTGTCGCGTGATTCGGTTTGAACCAAGTGCGCTGGAAACGCGCCAGGTCATCACGCGTCATCGCGGACACTGACTGTTCCGTCCCCGACCCGGTCAATGGATTGCCGTACGCGTGCCCGGCCCCGTACAACAATCCGGGGAATACGCGCAGCGCCATCGACACCGGCTGGACTTTTTCGCGCTGGATGCGCGCGAGCCGCTGCCGCTGCTGACGCTGGAAATCGGCCTGCGGGAACGACGGATGGAGAATGACCTCGGCGAAGATGTCGAGCGCCGGATCGAGATTGTCTTTCAGCGTGGACAGGCCGACGCGGGAGATATCGAGCTGCGAGCTGGTGAAGAGCTGCGCGCCCAGTTGCGCCAGGGTGTCGCTGATCTGCAGCGCGGTCCGTTTGGTGGTGCCCTCATCCAGCATGTCGAGCGCCAGGCTCGCGGTTCCCGGCGCGCCGAACTGATCGGCCGCGTACCCCGCGTCCACCAGCAGCGCGAGATTCACTTGCGGAATCGAGTGCCGCTGCGCGAGCACGATCTTCAGCCCGTTGGGCAGCGTGGCGCGCTCGAGTGCGGGAAACCGCGCATCAGGGGGCGTGCCGGCATCCGGCAGCTTGGAGCGATCGACGTCGCTGGCACTCGCCACGAGCTCGGGGTACGGATGCACCTCCAGCGCGTAGTCGCCGTCGCTGAGCCAGCGGGCCGCCGCGCCGCGCAGATCCGCCGCGGTTGCGGCGGCAACGCGCTGCTCGGTCACCAGATAGTTGTCGGCGTTGCCGGCGTACACCTCGTTGATCGCCAGCACATCCGACTTGCCGCCGAAACCACCGATCCGCTCGACGCCGCGAATGAAGTTGGCGCGGGCTTGCGTCTTCACACGGCGCAGCTCGCTCGGCGTCGGACCACTACCATTGAAGCGCGCCAGCTCCGCGTCGATGGCGCGTTCGACCCGCGTGAGATCACCGCCCGGCTTCACCGTCGCGCGAATGACGAACTGACTGCCGATCTCGCGTGAATCGACGTACGAGACGACGTCGGTCGCGATCTGCTCATCGTATACCAGGCGCCGGTACAGCCGCGACGTTTTTCCCTGCGCCAGCACGGCCGTGACCAGCTGGTCGAGATAATCGTGGTCCTGTGACCCGAATGGCGGGATGTTCCATTCCTTGTAGATGCGCGCCTGCGGCACGCGGTCCTGCATCACTTGCCGATGCGAGCCGGTGCGTTTCGCGATCCAGGTCTCCTGTTTCGCGATCGGCGGCGTCGCGGGAATATTGCCGAAGTACTGCTCGACTTTTTGCCGCGCGGTCTCCGGTGTGATGTCGCCCGCGAGGACGATGACGGCATTGTTCGGTCCGTAATAGGTGCGAAACCACTCCTTCACGTCGTCCACCTTGGCGGCATCGAGGTCTTCCATCGATCCGATCACCGTCCAAGAATAGGGATGTCCCGGCGGATAGGTCGCTTCCGCCATCAGCAGGTCGACTTTCCCGTACGGCTGGTTCTCACCTTGCCGCTTTTCGTTCTGCACGACGCCGCGCTGCTCGTTGACTCGCGCCGTATCGATCACCCCGAGGAGGTGACCCATGCGATCCGACTCCATCCACAGCGCGATGTCGAGCGCGGTGGTCGGCACGTTCTCGAAATAGTTGGTGCGATCCTCGTTGGTCGTGCCGTTCTGATCCGTTGCGCCGATGCGCTCGAACGGCTGGAAGTAGTCGTCGTTGAAGTGCTCGCTGCCGTTGAACATCAGATGCTCGAACAGGTGGGCGAAGCCGGTGCGACCGGGACGCTCGTTCTTCGAGCCGACATGATACCAGATGTTCACGGCGACGATCGGCGCCTTGTGGTCCTCGTGCACCAGCAGCGTCAGACCGTTCTTGAGCACAAACCGTTGATAGGGGATCACGATCGGCGCCGGCTGGCTTGAACGCGCCGTTGCGCGTGCGCTCGCCCGGGCGCGGGGACGGGCACGGGTCGCTCGCTGCGCGGGTGCGGGCAACGCGGCCACGACCCCGAGCGCGAGGGCGAGTAACGCTATGCGGGACATGAAATCTCCTCTATGGTGTTTGCTGACGGCGGGTTGGGACGCGGAGGAACATACCGCCAGGCGCGCCGGAGGGAACCCCGACGCCCCAGCCGCGGTGGGTATTACATTTACGGAGCATGGCAACCAGCCTCGCTGAACCCAAACGCAAGATCAGCGCGGATGAAGCGCGCGAAGTGGCCGAGGCCGCGCGCGAGCAGGAGTGGGCGGCGCCGAGTTTCGTGCGCGACCTCTTCCTCGGCAAGCTGCGGATGGATCTCATCCATCCCTATCCCGAGCAGAATCCCGCCGAAATCGCCCGCGCCAAACCATTCCTCGATAGCCTCGAGCGCTTTCTGCGCGAGCGGGTCGATTCCGACCGCATCGATCGCGAAGGCGAGATTCCGGAAGAGGTCATCGACGGGCTGAGGCAGCTCGGCGCCTTCGGCATCAAGATTCCGCGCGAATACGGCGGGCTCGGCCTCTCGCAGCTCTCGTACATGAAGGCGATCGAGCTCGTCTCATCGATCGATGGATCGCTCACCGCGCTCCTCTCCGCCCATCAGTCGATCGGCGTGCCGCAACCGCTCAAGATGTTCGGCAGCGAAGCGCAAAAAAAGAAATACTTCCCGCGCCTCGCGAAGGGCGCGATTTCAGCGTTCGCGCTTACGGAGCATGGCGTCGGGTCCGATCCCGCCGCGATGGAGACGACGGCGATTCCCAGCGCCGACGGCGACGGCTGGATCCTGAACGGCGAGAAACTCTGGTGCACGAACGGCACGAAGGCCGAGCTGCTGGTGGTGATGGCGCGGACGCCGTCGAAGATGGTGGGTGGGAAAGAGAAGAAGCAGATCACCGCTTTCATTGTCGAAACGGAGTGGCCCGGCGTTGAGGTGATTCACCGCTGCCACTTCATGGGACTGAAGGCGCTGTACAACGGGGTGATTCGCTTCTCGAACGTCCGCGTGCCGAAGGAGAACGTGCTCTGGGGCGAAGGTAAAGGCCTGAAGCTCGCCCTCATCACGCTCAACACGGGCCGCCTGACGCTGCCGATTTCCTCGGTCGCCGCGGGCAAGCGCTGTCTGGAGATCGCGCGCCGCTGGGCGGCGGAGCGGGTGCAGTGGGGCCGGCCGATCGGCCAGCACGATGCGATCGCCCAAAAGCTCGGTCGCATGGCCGCGAACACGCTCGCGATGGAAGCGGTGGCCGAGCTGTGCGGCGCGATGGCCGAGCGGGGTGGCTACGACATCCGGCTCGAGGCGGCGATCGCCAAGCTGTACAACTCCGAGGCGGGCTGGCGCATCATCGACGACACGGTGCAGATCCGTGGCGGCCGCGGGTACGAGACCGCGGACTCGCTGCGCGCGCGCGGCGAGGCTCCGGTCCCGGTCGAGCGCATCATGCGCGACTTCCGCATCAATCTGATCTTCGAAGGTTCATCGGAGATCATGCACCTCTTCATCGCGCGCGAAGCCGTGGACAAACATCTCCAAGTCGCGGGTGACGTCGTCCTGCCCGGCAAGACGACCAAGGAGCGCCTCGCGGGTCTCGCGCGCTCGGCGGCGTTCTACGGTTGGTGGTATCCCTCGCGCTGGATCGGCTGGGGATTCTGGCCGCGGTATTCCGAATTCGGACGACTGGCCCGCCACGTTCGCTTCGTCGAGCGCAGCGCCCGCCGGCTCGCGCGCGGTGTGTTTCACTCGATGGTCCGCTTCGGTCCGAAGCTGGAGCTGCGGCAGTCGGTGTTGTTCCGGCTGGTGGACGTCGCGGCGGAGCTGTTCGCGATGGCGGCGACATGCGCGCGGGCGCAGGCGTTGCGAGCGCGCGATCCCGCGGCCGGCGCGCGCGCCGTGCGGCTCGCTGACGTGTTCTGCCGGCAGGCGCGGCGGCGCGTGCGGGCGGAGTTCAGCGGTTTACGACGGAACGAGGATGTGCCGACCTACAAGCTCGCGCAGGAGATTCTCGCGGGCGAGCATCGGTGGTTGGAGCGGGATATCGTAGAACTGTCGGACTGACCGCTACGCCGCTTGGTGGGCGATCATAATACTCTTCAGGCGTTCAGGAGCGTCAGCTCCAGCATCACCATATGGCGACGGATGCCCTT
>MNDR01000002.1:10303-32478 GCA_001915025.1 Gemmatimonadetes bacterium 13_2_20CM_2_65_7 | reverse complement strand
GACTTCGTCGAATCGGCCGAGCTCCTTGAGGAAGTTGATACGCAGGTTGTTACCCTGGAACAGGAAGCCGCGCTCGGAAATGTTGGTGACGAAAACGTCATGACGGTCGCGGTTGTAGACATCGCCGATCGCGACCGCCATGCCGCTCTTGGAGTCGTCCTCGAGGCCCGCGCGCGCCAGCTCGAAGCGCTTGCCCTCGTGATTGAGAAACAATTCCTCGGGGCCGTAGTCATTCGCGAGGTATAGATCGGGCCATCCGTCGCCGTTGAAATCAGCAGCCGCGGCCGCGAGCGTCCAGCGCGTGCTTCCCACGCCCAGCGAATCCGTGACGTCCTTGAACGTCCCGTCGCCCATGTTCTTGAACAGGAGATTCTTGCCGCCGTTCGACGCGAAGTCCCAGCTCTCCTGCATGATGTGCGTGGTTTTCAGATGCCAGAAATCGATGTCGGAGCGGAAGTAGCCGGTGATGTAGAGATCGAGGAGGCCGTCACGATCGAAATCGAACCAGATCGCGCCGTTCGAATTCATCCAGCGGCGCAGTCCAGCCTTTTCGGTGACATCCTCGAACCGGCCATTGCCGAGGTTATGCAGCAGCTGCGGATAACCCCACTTGTAGACGAACAGGTCCTCGTTGCCGTCATTGTCGTAGTCGCCCCAGACGGCGCCCATCGATACGCCTTCACCGGGACGGTTCAGCGACGCGACGCCCGCCTCCGCGGCGACATCGCGGAACGTCCCGTCATGCTGGTTTACATACAGCGCATTCGCCGCACCGAAGCGTGAGGTCGTGAAGTACAAATCTGGCCAGTTGTCGTTGTTGAAATCGGCGACGGATACGCAGGCGCCCAGCGCGCCGACGTGCGCCGCGATGTTCGCGAGCTTGGGATCGAGCGTCGTCTCCTGGTGGACGAAGTCGATGCCACTTTCGTGCGAAACCTCACTCAGCTCGATGCCCGCTCGTCCAGCCATGCTGCCGGCGACGCGACCATTCAGAGCGAGGACGGCAGCGATCGCGCCGACGAACCCGGCGATCACGATGAAACGTCGCCAAGACATGGCGTAAACAATATCCAGCACCGCAATGGGGCGTTAGCTTCCCAGTCCCATGAACCGCGCGTCCTTCATCCCGATCGCGGCCGTCGCGGCGCTCGCGGCATTCGCATTCGGTTGCCACAAGGGTCGCGAGCAGAATCCGGCCGACGCGGGCGCCATTCTCACCGCCCGCACACTCGGCCTCGCGTACCTGGAGGACAACCGGCTCGAGGACGCGGAGGCTGAGTTCAAGAAGTTGATCCAGCTGGCACCAGATGAGCCCTCCGGGCATGCGAACCTTGGTCTGGTCGATCTCAGGATGGGTCGGTATCAAGACGCCGCGCGGGAGATCGATCGCGCGGTCGATCTCGCTCCGGACGAGCCCGACGTGCGCCTGCTTCAAGCGACGTTGTTCCGACTGACGGGCCGTCCCGAGGACGCTCGCCGGGTTCTGGAGTCGGCGAGTCACGCGTCCCCAAATCACCTGAAAACGCTCTATGCGCTCGCCGAACTCGATAGCACACGGCGCCGCGAGTACCTGGGCCGGGTGGTCAACATTGCGCCGGCCAACGTGCCCGCGCAGCTCAGCCTGGCGGAGGCGCTGCTGAATGCCGGTGACACGGTCGGCGCGCGCGATCATTTGGAGCTGCTGCGTCAGCGCCTGCCGCAGATGCCACCGCAGGCTCAGCGATTCTTCGCGGCCGCGCTGGCAGACGTGCAGGCGAATCGCATGACGGACGCGCGCGTGGCCTTCGCTCGGGCCAAAGCCTTCCTCGAAACGACCCCAGTGTACCAGGCGGGTCTCGCCGATCTGCGCGCACCGGAAGGAGCGAGCCCCGGATATCCGGTCCTGACGCTCAGTCCGCGGCTCGCGCTGCTGCAGCGTAATCCGAACGCCGTGGTGAATGCCATTCGGTTCAGAGAAGTCCCTAGTGGCGTTGGCCCCGGTACAGTAGCGGTCGGGGATTTTGACGGTGACGGTCAAGCAGACTTGCTCGTCATCTCAGGCACGCTTCGCGTCTATCGCAACGATCACGGCCGGTTCAAGGCGATCGCCGCCGGCGCGGGGATCAAATCGCTCACTGCGCCCACGTCGGCGATCGTCGGCGACTACGATAACGACGGCCATCTCGACGTCCTGGTGATGGGCAGCTCCGGCACTCTGCTCCTGCACAACAACGGCGACGGGACGTTCCGCGATCAGACGCGCGCCGCGGGTATTGCCGACACCGTGCCGGTTACGACCGGGCTGTTCGCCGATCTCGATCACGACGGAGATCTCGATCTCTTCCTCGGCACCTCGCGCGGCGATCGGCTGTACCGGAACAACGGCGACGGAACGTTTCGCGAGTTAGCGGCGATCGCAGGTCTTACAAGCTCGAACGCCAGAACGAACGCCGTTGCGTTCGGCGACTTCGATGGCGACGCGCGGACGGATCTGGTGGTGGCACGTGAGAACGGAATCGCCTTATACCACGGCCTCGAGGAAGGCCGGTTCGAGGACGTCACCCAGCACAGCGGCCTCGCGCGCGCGCGCGGATCCCGCGTCGTCGCGGCCGGCGACTACGACAACGACGGCTTTCTGGATCTCTTCGCGGGCGACTTCTACCGCAACGATGGGACGGGAACGTTCACCCGCGATACTCGGGCAGTCCACCCGAGTACTGGGGATGTGCTCGACGCCGTGTTCTTGGATTTCGACAATGATGGTTGGCTGGACTTGATCACCGCCGGACCAAACGGACTGGTCCTGCTCCACAACGATCAGAACGGCCGTTTCAGCGACCGTACCGCACTCCTACCCGCCGGCCTGGCACACAGCGGCGCGCGCCAAGTATTCGCGTTCGACTACGATGATGACGGCGATCTCGATCTCCTCGTCGTCGGACTCGACGGCCAGGTGCACCTCCTGCGCAACGACGGCGGCAACGCCAACGAGTTCGTGAACGTGCGCCTCGTCGCGCTGCGTGACGGCAGCGGCAAGAACAACTACTTCGGCATCGGGTCACGGCTCGAGCTGCGCGCCAAAGATCTGTACCAGATGCGGGTCGTCGATCAACCGGTCGTCCATTTCGGTCTGGGTAACCGGCTCAAGGCCGACGTGCTGCGCGTCGTATGGACGAACGGAGTGCCTCAGACTTATTACTATCGCGGCGGCGAAGCGGGCGGCGCCGACCGAAATGTGCTGGAGCAGCAGGTCCTCAAGGGCTCCTGCACCTTCCTCTATACGTGGGATGGCGAGGCCTACCGCTTCCTGACCGACGTCACCTGGGCCAGCGCGCTCGGAATGCCCCTCGGCATCATGGCCGGCGAAAAGACCGTGTACGGTCCTCCCCAGGCGGCGCGGGAGTACTTCCGGATCCCGGGCAATCGTCTGAAGCCAGTCGCCGGCCGCTATCGGATGCAGCTCACAGAAGAGCTGTGGGAAGTCGCCTACGTCGACCAGCTCGCCCTGCTGGCCATCGATCATCCCGAATCGGTGAACGTCTTCGTCGATGAGCGCTTCGTGCCGCCGAGCGTGGCGACAAGCGAGCTCGCGATCCACCAGGTGCGCAATGAGCAACTACCGCTCTCCGCCACGGATGAGCGTGGCCGAGATCTGCTGCCGCTGCTGCGCGCGAAGGACGACGCCTACGTGGGGGGCTTTGTGCCCGGCCCCTACCAAGGAGTTACAGAAACGCACGATTTGGTACTCGACCTGGGTCCGCTCACCAACGCGCGCGACATCACGTTATTCCTCGAGGGTTGGCTCTTTCCAACCGACGCGAGCATCAACGCGGCGATCGCCCAGGGGAAAGCGGTGAAGATTGAATGGCCGTCGCTCGCCGTTCGCGATGCCGCGGGGAATTGGCGGACCGTCATCGAGAACCTGAGCTTCCCCGCCGGCAAAGACAAAACGATGATCGTCGACCTCACGGGGAAATTCCTCACGGCCGATCATCATGTGCGGATCCGTACCAGCATGGAGATCTATTGGGACCGTGTGTTCTTCACCGTGGGATCGACCGACTCACCCATGGGCGTGACGCGCCTAGCGCCGGTCGCCGCCAATCTCCATGCCCGCGGATGGTCGCGCGTCTTTCGCAAGGGCGGCCGCTATGGCCCGCAGTGGTTCGACTACTCGCAAGTCTCGCGGGAGTCACCATGGCGCGCGGTGGGCGGGCATTTCACGCGCTACGGCGACGTGCTGCCGCTGCTGCGCGAGGCCGACGATCAATCCGTGATCATCGCCTCCGGCGACGAGATGTCGCTCGAGTTTGCTGAAGCTACCCCGCCGTTGCCGAACGGTTGGAAGCGTGACTTTCTGCTCTTCAACGTCGCCTGGATGAAGGACGCCGATCTGCATACCGCCAGCGGACAAACCGTCGAGCCGCTGCCGTTCCATGCCATGACGCACTATCCGTATGGCGCCGAGCTGCGTTATCCCGACGACGCGGCGCATCGGCGCTACGTCGCGGAGTACGACACACGCATCACCCCGCCGTGAGACTTCTGTGGTTGGGGATTCTGATTCTCTGCGCCAGCTGCCAGCAGCCGCGTGCTGAGCCGCCCGTTTTCAGGCGACTGAGTCCATCCCAGGCGGGCATCACGTTCGCCAACACCATCAAGACGAGTGATTCGCTCAACGCGCTGACCGTGCCGTACATCTACAATGGCGCCGGCGTCGCGGTCGGCGACATCGACAACGACGGACTCCCCGACATCTTCTTCGCCGGCAATCAGGTCACGAGCCGCCTCTACCTGAACAAGGGCAACATGCGGTTCGAGGACATCACGAAGTCCGCGGGCGTCGAGACCCACGGCTGGGCGACCGGCGTCACCATGGTCGACATCAACAACGACGGCTACCTCGACATCTATGTCTCCATGTCCGGACCGACCTGGTCGAGGCCGGAGGAGCGCCGGAATCTGTTGTTCATCAACAACGGCAATCGCACCTTCACCGAATCCGCCGCGAAGTACCACATCGACGACCCCGGCTTTACCACGGACGCCGTGTTCCTCGATTACAACGGCGATGGCTGTCTCGACCTGTTCCTGCTCAACAACTCCCCGAAAGACTTCTCGCGGGCTTCCGTGTCCGAACACCCGGCCGGCATCATTCCCGCAACACCCGACAGCTACAATCAGCTCTATCGCAACAATTGCGATGGCACGTTTACCAATGTCTCTGAGCAAGCAGGCATCCTGAAGAAAGTCGGATACGGGCTCGGCGTGGCGGTGGCGGACATCAACGGCGACGGCCGTCCCGACATCTACGTTTCCAACGACATCCAACCCAACGACGTCCTCTACGTGAACAACGGCGACGGCACGTTCACCGATCAGTCCGCGCGGCTGCTCAAGCACACGAGCTTCGCGGGCATGGGCGTCGACATCGCGGATTTCAACAACGATGGTCTACCCGACATCTTGCAGGCGGACATGATGCCGCCCGACCTGCGCGCGCAAAAACGGATGAGCGGCTTTCAGAATCCCGAGACGATTCAGGAGCTGAAGAACCAGGGCTACCGTATCGACTACGACATCAACTCACTGCAGCTGAACAATGGCGGAGCCTTCAGCGAGATCGCGCGAATGGCCGGCGTCGCATACACGGACTGGAGCTGGAGCGCGCTCTTCGCCGACTTCGACAACGACGGCCGCAAAGACATTTTTGTCAGCAGCGGTTATCCCAAGGCGGTGAATGACTTCGATTACGACATGGCCGTGTACCGGGCCAACCGGCGGGGGGATACTGCCACGGAGATGAAGGAGCTGCGGGAGCTCCGCAGCTACGAGGTGCCGAGCTTCGTCTTCCGAAACAATGGAGATCTGACGTTCACCGACAAGAGCAAAGCCTGGGGAATAACGCAGCCCGGGTTTGCCTACGGCGCCGCCTACGCCGATCTCAACAACGACGGCAAGCTCGACCTGGTCGTGAACAACATGGATGCGCCGGCGTCTATCTATGAGAACATCCAGCCCGCCGGCAGCAGTCACTACCTAGCGATCGCACTCCAGGGCGATCCTCCGAATCGCGACGGCATCGGCGCGAAGCTGAGGCTCAAGTCCGGTGAGCAGACGCAATACCTCTACCACAGTCCGTACCGCGGATACATGTCTTCTATGGACCCCCGCGAGCATTTTGGTCTGGGCACCGCGACGCGGGCCGATACGCTTGAAGTCGACTGGCCGGATGGCCGCTCGCAGGTCTTGACCGACCTCCCCGTCGATCGCGTGCTCGTGATCAAGCAGCGTGATGCGACCCGACCGAAGCCCAGCCAGCCTCGCCCAACATCTGACCCGCAGTACCGCTTCTTTCACGAGGATCCCACTCGCGCCCCCCACTACAAGCAGGTGGTCTCGAGCAACGATTACGCGGTGCAACCCCTGCTCCCCTATGAGCCCTCAAGGCAGGGCCCAGCGGTCGCGGTCGGGGACGTCAATGGCGACGGGCTCGACGACGTCTTTATTGGCGGTCAAGGCGGCACCCCCGGCAAACTGTTTCTGCAGCAAAAGGACGGCACCTTCCGGGAATCGCCCATAGGACAACCGTGGGCTTCAGAGCCGCAGTATGAGGACTGGGGCGGGCGCTTCTTCGATGCCAACGACGACGGCAAGCTGGATCTTTACGTGGCGAGCGGCGGCTATCAACTGGCGCCCGTTTCTCCCCTGCTTCAGGACCGCCTCTACATCAATCAAGGGAATGGTCGATTCGTCAGAGACACCGCGGCATTGCCGCCGATGCTGGCCAGCAAAGCGGCCATCGCGGTCGGCGATTTCAACGGCGATGGCAAGCCGGACCTCTTCGTCGGCGGTCGCCTGATGCCGAGGAACTATCCCTACCCCGCGCGCAGCTACATCCTGCGGAACGACGGTGGTCACTTCACCGACGTCACAGAGCAACTCGCGCCGGAGCTCGCGAAGCCGTTCGGCATGATCACGGCCGCATTATGGGTCGACTTCGATGGCGATGGGCGGCAGGATCTGGTCGTCGCAGGCGAATGGATGGGCATCCAGTTCTTCAGGAATGACGGCAAGCAGTTGCGGAACGTCACTACCTCGATGGGCCTGCCGCCGTCCCGCGGCTGGTGGTACAGCCTGGCCGCGGGCGATTTCAACCACGACGGGCGCATCGATTTGGTCGCCGGAAATTTGGGACTGAACTACAGCTACACGACGTCGGACACGAGCAAATTCGGCGTCTATGCCGCCGATTTCACGGGCGGCGGCAATACGAACGTCGTGCTCACGAAGGAGCTCGGCGGGCACGAGTTCCCGATGGGCAGTCTGGCGGCACTCGGCCGCGCGATCTATACGATCGGGATCCATTTTCCGACTTATACGGCGTTTTCCAACGCGTCGATCGCACAGATGTTCAGCGCCACGCAGCTGCAACGCGCGCTGCACTATCAGACCGACACCTTCGCCAGTCTCTACCTACAGAACAACGGCAACGGCACCTTCACGGCGACTCCGTTGCCGACCGCGGCGCAAGTCTCGCCGATCAGGGGGATCATCGTACGCGACGTCGATGGCGACGGCAATCTCGATCTTATCGTGGCGGGTAATCTGTACGACACGGAATGGAACACGCCGCGGGCGGATGCGAGCAACGGCTTGTGGTTGCGAGGAGATGGTAAGGGACACTTCACCCCCGTGCCGCCGTTCGAAAGCGGCTTCTTCGCTCCCCTGAAGGTCACCGGCCTCAGTCTGGTCAAAACGCCGGCCGGAACCACCGTGCTCGTTGCCAACAGCGGAGACTTTCTGTCGGCCTTCGCGATCCGGCGTTGATGACTCACGGCCGTCGCGCCATCGTGGCGGCGTCGCTCTTGGCTCTCTCGTGCGGGCCCCCCCCCTCTGGTTCGGGGGCGGGGGCGCCGCTCTTCCGCCGCCTGCCTCCCGAGCGCACCGGCATCACGTTCACCAATACGATCACCATCAGCGATTCCAACAACGCGCTGACGAATTCCTACATCTACAACGGCGCCGGCGTCGCGATCGGCGACATCAATAATGACGGCCTGCCCGACATCTTCCTCGCCGGCAACCAGGTCTCGAGCCGCCTCTACCTGAACAAGGGCAACATGCGGTTCGAGGACATCACCAAGTCCGCGGGCGTCGAGACAGACGGCTGGGTCACCGGCGTCAGCATGGTCGACATCAATCACGATGGCTTTCTCGACATCTACGTGTGTCGGTCCGGACCAGAAACGTCGACGGGAGCCGAGCGCGCCAATCTGCTCTTCATCAACAACGGCGATGGCACGTTTACCGAGGCGGCAGCGCAATATGGTATCGCCGACACGGGATTCAGCCAGCAGGCGGTCTTTTTCGATTACGATCGGGACGGCGATCTCGATCTGTTCCTGCTGAACAACTCCCCGAGGGATTTCGCGCGCGGCATTCCCCTCGATGCGGGCGCGGGCGCCGCGCAGCCGGAGCACTACAACCAGCTCTACCGCAACAACGGCGACGGCACATTCACGAACGTGTCGGCGCAGGCGGGGATCCTGCGCACCGTCGGCTACGGGCTTGGTGTCGCCGTCGCCGACATCAACGGGGACGGCTGGCCCGACATCTACGTCTCGAATGACATCACGCCGAACGACGTCCTGTACGTCAACCAGCGCGACGGCACGTTCCGCGATAGTGCGGCCGTCTGGCTGAAGCACACGAGCTATGCGGGAATGGGCGTCGATGTCGCCGATTTCGATAACGACGGCCGGCCCGACATCATGCAAGCGGACATGATGCCACCGGACTGGCCCACGCGGAAACGGATGAGCCTCTACCTGACGTACGCCGACCAGCTCGACCTGCGCCGGCGCGGCTTTCGCATCGACTACGACGCCAACGCGCTCCAACTGAATAATGGCGGCGTCTTCAGCGACGTCGCCCGCATGGCCGGCGTGGCGTACACCGACTGGAGCTGGAGCGTCCTCTTTGCCGATTTCGACAACGACGGCTTCAAGGACCTCTTCGTCACCAGCGGCTATCCCAAGGCGCTCAACGATGTGGATTACAAGGTCGCCGAATTCGCGGCCCAACGGCGCGGGGATCGGCAGCGTGCGCTGGAGCTGCTGCGCAATCTGCACGGTTACCGCGTTCCGAATTCTCTGTTTCGCAACAATGGCGACCTGACGTTCACCGATCGCAGTGCGGCGTGGGGGATGACGGAGCCCGGATTCTCCTACGGCGCCGCGTACGCCGACTTGAACAACGACGGCGAGCTCGATCTGGTCGTGAACAACATCGACGCTCCCGCCTCGATTTACGAAAACATCGGGCCTGTCGGCCATTACCTCGAGGTCGACCTGCAAGGGACGGCGCCCAACCTTCGCGGCATCGGCGCAACCGTCGAGGCCGTAGCCGGAGGCCACAGACAGTACGTCTATCAGTCACCCTATCGCGGCTACCTCTCGACGGTAGATGACCGACTCCACTTCGGACTCGGCACGGCCACCCGCGCAGACACGTTGGTGGTGACCTGGCCCGACGGTGGCTTACAGATGCTGATCGACGTGCCCGTCGATCAGCGATTGACGCTCGCGCAGCGAGACGCCCACGGTGCCGCCCGAAACCCGATACCCGATACCCGATACCACCTATTTCAGCGCGCCCATCCACCGCCCTACAAGCAAACCGAGCCCGCGGCCCCCGATTTCGCCTTCCAGCCGTTGTTGCCCGATCAGCCCTCTCGGCAAGGGCCTCCGATCGCCGTAAGCGACGTGAACGGCGACGGGCTCGAGGACGTGTTCGTGGGCGACAAGCTCTACCTGCAGCGTGCGAACGGCAGCTTTGTCGAGACGTGGCACACCGAATCCGAGTACGCGAACTGGGGGGCGGCGTTCTTCGACGCGAACGGCGACGGATTGCCCGATCTCTACGTCGCGAGCGGCGGCTATCAGTTGTCGCCGGTCTCGCCGCTGTTACAGGACCGGCTCTACATCAATCGGGCAGGCGGACGCTTCGTGCGGGACAGTGCGGCGCTGCCTCCCATGCTGACGAGCACCGCCGCCGTAGCGGTTGGCGATTTCAACGGCGATGGGAAACCCGATCTCTTTGTCGCCGGCCGGCTCGTCCCGCGCAACTATCCCTCGCCGGCACGGAGCTACCTGCTCCGCAACGACGGCGGTCATTTCACCGATGTCACGGATTCGCTGTGTCCGGAGCTGGCTCGCCCCTTTGGGATGATCACCGCGGCGGTCTGGGTCGACTTCGACGGGGACGGCCGCCTGGACCTGGTAACGGCGGGCGAATGGATGCCGCTGCATTTCTTCCGGAACGAAGGCAACCGATTCCGCGACGTGACGGGGTCCATCGGCCTCGGACCGATGCGCGGCCGCTGGTACTCGTTGGCGGTGGGCGATTTCAACCACGACGGCCGTCCCGATATCGTCGCCGGCAATTTGGGCTTGAATCACCTCTACACGACGTCTCCGTCGGCCGGGGAGAAGTTCGGCATCTATGCCGGCGATTTCACGGGCAGTCAACGCACTGACATCGTGCTGACCGAGGGTCACGATGGCCGTGACTACCCCATCGCCAGTCTCGCTCCTCTTGGTCAGGCGATCTACACGCTGGGCCGGAAGTACTCGACATTCGCGGCCTTTTCGACCGCGTCGATCGACCAGCTGTTCGACCCGGCGCAGTTACAACGAGCGCTGCATTACGAGACCGACACGTTCGCGAGTGTCTACCTGCAGAACAACGGCAACGGAACGTTCACCGCGACCCCGCTTCCGAACCTCGCGCAAATCGCGCCGATCCGGGGCATCATCGCCGCAGACCTCGATGGCGACGGGAATCTCGATCTCCTGGTGGCGGGGAATCTCTACAACACCGAGCCGAATACGCCGCGCGCGGATGCCGGCAACGGTCTCTGGCTGCGGGGGGACGGTCGTGGACACTTCACCGCTGTTCCGCCGGCGCAGAGCGGCTTTCTCGCGCCGCTCGATGTCACGGGCCTGGCGCTGATAAAAACGCCGACAGGGAATGCCGTCCTTGTTGCCAATAACGGCGATTCCCTGTCGGCTTTTACTATTCAACGTCCCCGCCGGTAGGCGAGGTTACCAACCGTTGTTCTGCACCAGCTTGTCGACACCGCCGATCTTGCTCAAGTCGATCTCGATCGGCGGGATCGGGAAGTACATGTTCCGCACCGCGAAGGGCAGCTGCGCCTGCTTGTACGTTCTCCGCGTCTTTTCGACGGTGAGATAGTCGTTGATCGTCTGGGTCGCGTAGGCCTGACCATAGCGCCGCAGATCGAAGAAACGCTGGCCTTCCATTCCCAGCTCCAGCCGCCGCTCCGCGCGGATCGCGGTCATTGCGGTCGCGGTATCCGGGAAGGTGGGATAGAGTCCCACCTTGTAGGTCGCCCACCGAATGGTGGAATCATTGATCGGCACCACCATACGGGTGTCGCCGGCGCATAAGGGATACTTGGCCACGAAAATCGACTCGGCCTTAGTCTTCGGGCTCGCTGACACCGCCCCTCCGCACCCTTGCGCGGTCTGTGCAGCCCGCGTCCTGATCTGATTGACGAGGGTCGTCGCGGTTACGAGACTGCCGCCCGACTTGACCAATGCCTCGGCCTGCATCAACAGCAGATCGGCATACCGGTACAGGTGAATGTGGACTGAATTCAGCTGTTGGACCTGCCAGCCCACAGTACTCTGCGAGGCGCTGGCCTGCTCGTGGACGTTCTTCTTGGGACTGTAGGGCCCGCCGTATCCCGACGCCCGAATCCATTCCGGCGTATGGAAACCCCAATCCTTGTACGGGACACTGTCGCGCCCGACGGTCCAGTCCAGCCGCGGATCGACCGTATCGGCAACGGACGCGATCCAGGTCGCATTGCGGGTGTTCCACGTACCAGGACTGACGATGGCTTTGGGCAGTCCCGTCACGCCGTCCACGGCATAGAAGTTGAGGAGGTTCTGCGAGGGTTGATGGAATCCGCAGCAGCCGAATGGGCTACCGGAATGGGGGAAATTCAACCGCTCGCCCCAGTTCGCATTCCAGCCGCTCGGCTCGCCGTCGTTCGAGGATGCCTCAAAGGCGAAAATCGTCTCCTTGCCATTCTTCAGCGCCTGGAAACCGGTCCAGACGTGATCGAAGCTCGTCTCCAGCGCGTACGGCCCATTGGCCGTTACGTCGTTGAACGTGGCCAGGGCGCCGGCAAAATCCTTGGTGTAGATCTGCACCCGCCCCCTGTAGGCCTTGGCCGTCCACGACGTCGCTCTGCCAGCCTCGCCGTTGCGCGGCGTCTTCGACGGTCCCAGTAGCACGATCGCGCTGTCCAAATCCTTCAAGATCAACTTCGGGACGGAATCGACGCCGAGATCGTTGGGTTTGCGGAAATCGGTGTCCGTCTCGTAGTAGTAGGGAACGTTGCCCCACATCCGCCAGGCTTCGAAGTGATAGTGGGCTCGGAGGAAGAGCGCCTCCCCTGCGATCGCCTTCGCGACCGCGTCGGAGATCTCCCCGGGCTTCGCGGTCCGTACCTGCTCGAGCAGTCGCAGCGTCGAGTTGGCGCGGACGACGCCCTCGTACACCGTGGACCATTTCTGGTCCAGGTAGTCGGGTGCCTGGCCGGTCGTCCAGTTGTAGAGCTCGATTTGCGTGGCCCCCGGCTGGTCGGTCGCCTCGGAGCCCTTATAGGCGTCGTCGCTGGTGATGTCGCCGAACGGCCAGTTGCTTGCGGCGCATCCCCATGATCCGACGTCTTCCGAGCAGTCGAGCATGCGGTACGTCGCGATCAGCGAACCTTCCACGCCCGCGTGCGTCAGGAGCGCGTTCTGATCGAGTGTCCCCTGCGCCGGCGTATCGAGGAAGTTCTTGCACGCGTACGTAATGACGCCCAGGAGGGCGAAGCACGCCGTGCCGAGCACCAGTCTAGATCTTAGCGATGTTTTCATCGTCCCCTAGTCCTCGTGAAAAAGACGATCCACTAGAATGTGGTGCTGATGCCCACGGTGATCGTTCTGTTGCTCGGATAAATACCCTGATCGATGCCGCGCGCCTGATCGCGGATGTCGCCCGAGGCGCCAGTTGCGGCCGCCGCCGGGAGTGCCGGGTCCAGACCCTCGTAGCCTGTAATCGTGAACAGATTTTCCGCCTGCAGGTAGATCCTGGCGGACGGCAGCCAGCGGATCAACGACGCCGGCACCTGCCATCCGACCTGCAGCGTCCGCAACCGCACATATGTGGCGCTCTCAACATAATAGCTGCTGATGACCGGGCTCGACGCGTCGAACTGGTCGAGGCGCGGATACTTCGCATTCTTGTCGTACGGATGGGTGCATCCTTCATCCGCAGGGAGACAGAACGAATCCGTCAGCCGGTCCTTCACGACGTTGGTCGAGAAGTCGCGGAAGACGTAGAAGTCCTTCTGCGCGTCGAAGATCTGACCACCGAACGACCCGAAGATGGTGGCGCTGAAGTCCCACGCACCCATGCGGAAGCCGAGGTCGAGTCCACCCGTGAAATCGGGGTGCGGGCTGCCGATGATCGTCTTGTCGGCCGCCGTGATCACACCGTCCTTATTGACGTCGACAAACCGGATGCGACCGGGTAGCGCCGCGTCCTGACACGGCGCAGTGTCGCACGTGCCAAGGGCATTCGTGCGATGCGCCAGCGCATCGACCGAGTCCGGGAAGTAGCCGTTCGCCTGGAGGCCATAGAACGCGCCGATCGGCTGGCCGACCTGATTGATGACGGCCACGCCGATACGCGTGCCCACTGGGCCGAAGAATGCCTGGGTGACGCCGTCGATCCGGAGGATCTTGTTCTTGTAGTGGCTGCCGTTGAAGGCAACGCTCCACACCTTGTTGCCGGAGATCGTGCCGCTGTACGCGAGCGCGAAATCAAAGCCCTTATTGCTCATCGTGCCGAAGTTGCCGATCGCGGGATTCGCCGCGCCGGCGGTCGACGGCAGCCGCGGATCGTACAACAGGCCTTCCGTCCGCCGGTTGTAGACGTCCACGGTGAAGTTGCCGCGGCCCTGCAGGAATTCGAGGTCCAGGCCGACGTTCGTCGACTTGTTCGTCTCCCACTTCACGTTGGGATTGCCGAGGGCGACCTGCCGGAAGCCGGGCTGGATTGTCCCGGTACCGCTGATGTCGTAGAAGGTGTCCCCGCGGTCGCCGCCAAATTGGGCCACGATGCGCCCGCCCGGAATCTGCTGGTTCCCGGTTTCACCCCAACCGAACCGCACCATCACGTTGGAGAAGAAGCCGTTTTGTGGGAAGAACGACTCGCGCGACGCGCGCCAGCCTACGTTGAACGCCGGGAACGTGCCCCACCGGTGCGACGGCGCGAACTTCGACGAGCCGTCCCGCCGCAGCGTGGCGCTCGCATAATACCGCTGGGCGTAGTTGTAGTCCGCCTTCCCAAAGAATGACAGCAGGCGGTCGAGCGAGCCCGTGCTGCTCACGTTCTTCGACGCGGCCGAGCCGAGGGCGTCCTGAATGTACCGGCTCGAGGGATCGTCGTTGAGGAGAGCGGCGATGCTGCCCGTGATGAACCGCTGGGTTTCGGAGTGCGCCTCCTGACCGAGCAGCGCGGTCAGGTTATGGCTCGCCGTCGTCCAGTTGTAGTTCAGCGTGTTCGATATCGTCCAATCCGTGCCACGGCGCTCGTTGTCGAAGATGCCGTTAACGGTATTAGGCTCGGAGTTTTCGGGCGTGATCGGGGTAAAGCCGTTCTGTCCCTGTTGAAAGACGTTGAAGGAGAACCGGGTCTTGAAGGCCAGGTTCCGCACTAGATCGATGCCGGCGAACGCATTGCCGATGCCGCGGTCGGTCAGCGTCTTATCGAACCGATGGGAAAACGCGTACTTGAGCGGGTTCGTGTTATTCCCGCCACCCGAGAATTTTCCTGAGGCGAAATTGCCGGCGATGTCGCGGACCGGTACGACCGGCTGCATGAGGATGTTTTTCCCGATGATGTTGTCTTCGCCGATGCCGCCGTCGTCGATGCCGCCGTAGCCTTGCTCCCGGCCGATCGCCATGTTCTCACCGATCGTCAGCCGGCCGACGTTGAACGCCGTGTTCACGCGCAGGGTGCCCCGTTGGAACTGGCTGTACGCCCCGGTGCCATCCTGCTTGAGGTAATTGAAGGACACGTTGTAGGAGTTGTCGGCGCCGCCGCCCGACAGACCGAGATTCGCGTCGCTGAACTGCGCCGGACTGAAGACCGCCTTCCACCAATTCGTCCCAGCGCTGCCCGGCATGATCAACAAGTTCGGATACGAGTACGCGGCGGTGTTGATGCTGTCCGGCCGGCCCCAGATGTCCTTGCTGACGATCGCCCCCGGATCGACGTACGTCCAGCGCGGCACCTCTGGGTTCGCGGGATCCCCGTAGATCGCCTTGATCTCTTTGGGCATCGAATCCAGGGGCCAGGGAGTGGGATCACCGGAGTGGGCGTTCACGTAACTGCGCTTGATCACGTCGAAATACTCGAGCGTGTTCGACATCAGCATGTCGTCCAACCCGCGCGTCGGCGTCGCGACGCCGGTCCGTACCTCGAGCCGAGCCTGCCGGCCGCCGGGGCGGCCTTTCTTCGTCTCGATGATGATGACGCCGTTGCTGGCGCGCGAGCCATAGATCGACGCGCTCGACGCGTCCTTCAGCACCTGGATTTCGCCGATGTCCGCGGGGTTCAAGAAGTTCAGATAGGACTCCTGCACCGGAGTCCCGTCGATGATGTACAGAGGATCGTTGTCGTGGAATGAGCTGACGCCGCGGATGCGGACCGTGGTGCGCGACCCCGGCGAGCCGCTCGAATTGACCGTCACCCCGGGCACGCGGCCGTCGAGCCGCTGCAGCACGCTGGCCGACGTCTGCTTGTCCGTGCTACTCAGGTCGACCGAGGAAATGGCGCTGGTGATATCGCCACGACGCTGGCTGGTGTATCCGGTGACGACGACTTCCGACAGCATCGTCGGTGCCTGTTCCAGCGCGACGTCGAGCGTGGTCTGACTGTTGACGGGTTGCTCTTTGCCGCGGTAGCCGATCTCGGCGAACGTCAGCACGGCATCCGCGGGAGCGACCAGCGCATAGCGCCCTTGCTGGTCCGTGACGGTTTGCGTCTGGGTGCCCTTCACCCGCACCGTCACGCCCCAGAGCTTCTCACCCGTGGTGGCGGAGGTGACGGTGCCCGAGACTTGGGTCCCCTGCGCGAGCGCCGTCCCGCCGAGCGTCAGGAGAAAGAGGAACGTGATTCCGACTGCACGGTAGACCTTTTGCATTGAACCCTCCGGCGATGCCCTCACTCGACGGGCCGTCGCATGGACTTGAGGCCTTCTCTGGCGATCAGGCCTCGATTTCGTAAGGAGCACCACAGATGTACCGACGTGCACGCATTGGTGGCGGCTCCATTTAGCGAACCGACGTGCTGGGAACAACGCCAACCATAGCCCCGCTGGGATGAGCGACAAGACCCCCACTCCGTGTCACCTGTTCAGGCGACACGAAGCGCTGTTACCGTTTGCGACTCGTCGTCGCCCGCTTGGGGAGCGAGCGAAATTCCGCGAACACGCGCACCAACAATTCCTCGCGACTCTGTACGTGCAGCTTGCGATAGATACGCCACAGATAGGTGTGCACCGTGTGCGGCGACAGACCCAGCCGCACGGCCGTGTCGCGCTCCGACGCGCCGTCGAAGACCGCCCGCACGATGCCGCACTCCCGCGGCGACAGGCCGAGGCCGCTCGCGAGCGCGCGCCACTCCGTGGGAACGAAGACGCTCTGTCCGGAAACGGCTCTCAACTCAGTGATCATGCGGTCCAATATGCGTTTCCAGCGGCAACGCGCTAGTAATCGATTCGCAGACTAGGTGGCATCGAAACCGGCGTACTCGCCCGTCTGATAGACGTTGCCTTTGTAGCCCTGATCATCGTGGATGCCGACCTTCGAGGTGTAGTAGGCATGGACCGTAGCGCCCTTGATCTCCCTGAAGAACTTCTCAGCCGGCGTCTTCGGGTCGGACTCCCCAGCGGCCATGCGGGTGAGCACCGCCAGGCGCTGTTCGGGCGTGGACTCCATGAACGCCTTGCCGTTCAGCTCGTGCGAGAGATCTTCCACCGCCTTGAGTCCTGTGCGCCACTGCTCCGGCGGCTCGTGCTCGAACGACTCGGCGAGCCGCGCGTCGATGTAGGCGGCCACGCCAGCGGCTCGCGCGCCAACTGACTTTTCGTCGGTCGGAATGATCATGTCGCTGAGCTCGTCCACCACGGCGAATTCCGCCGGCGTGAAGAATTTCTTGGGCGCTTGCCCAGTGGCAACCGGAAGTTTCACCAACGGCAGCGAGAGCGCCGCCGCAGTAGCCTGAAGCATCTCGCGCCGCGAAAGCTCGCTCATAGGCTCCCTCGCTTGAATTCGTCGGCCAGGTGTTCGCAGGAGCGCCACGCCAGCGCCATGATCGTCCAGGTGGGATTCTGACATGACGCGCTCACGTGGCTCGAGCCATCCACGACGAAGAGGTTGCGCACGTCGTGCGACTGCTGGAACTGATTCAGCACCGACGTCTTCGGATCGGAGCCCATCCGGGCGGTGCCGAGCTCGTGGATGGACCAACCTTCGGTAAGGATATTCTTGTCGACGCCGATGACCTCGATCCCCGCCTGCTCGAACATCTCGCGCCCGGCGACGGCCATGTCCTCGCACATCTTTTTCTCATTGTCCCCGAACTGATAGTGGAACCGCAGCACCGGGATTCCCCAGCTGTCTTTCACCTCGGGGTCCAAGTCCATGTAGTTCTCGTAGCGCGCGAGGACTTCGCCGAACCCGCCCATACTGATGAAGGCGCCCGCATGTTCACGGACCGTTTTCTTGAATTGCCCGCCGAATCCCGGCGTGCCCCACGCGCCATCGGGAAAAATCGAGAAGCCACTCCCGCCCTCAAAGCCGTAGCCGCGGATGAATCCGGGCTGTTTGTCCTGCAGGTTGCGGAAGCGCGGCACATAGAACCCGCCCGGCTTGCCGTCATCGAGCGTCGGAGCCACTCCGACCAGCTCCTTCACCATACCGGTGACCCCCGGGCCCATGACGTGCTCGCAGAAGTTGTGGCCGACATGCCCGCTCGAATTCGCGATGCCGTTCGGATACTGGCGTGACTTGGAGAGCAGGAGCAAGCGTGCCGACTCGAGCGTCGATGCCGCGAGAATGACGACCTTGGCTTTGGCGTCGTAGGTGCGGTGATTGACGGCGTCGACAAACGAAATCCCCCGCGCTTTCCCGGTGTTCTGATCGACCAGCACTTCGTGCGCGATCGAATTGGTCCGCAGCGTGAGATTGCCGGTATCCATCGCGGGATAGATCAGTCCCGTCGGCGAATCGAAGGCGGCGTGAATGTCGCAGCCGCCGGGGCGTCGGCCGCAGGCGCCGCGACCGAAGCATTTGCTGCGATACTTGTTCTTCACGCCATCGGTCGTCACGCCAGCGCGATAGGGCGTCAGGACCCGACCCATCGTCGCCAAACTCTTGCGTAGCTTCACCTCCGCCGCGGTCAGCTTGTTGGGGCGCTGGAACAGGCTGTCCGGGAGATGCGGCAGATTCTCGTTGTGGCCGGAGATGCCGAGATAGGTGTCGACTTTGTCGTAGTAGGGTTGGATGTCGGCGTACGAGATGGGCCAGTCTTCACCATACCCGTCGTGCGACTTGCCCTTGAAATCGTAATCCGACAGCCGCAGCGCGAGACGCCCCCAGATGTTGGTCTTGCCACCCAGCAGCCGCGCGCGCACCCAGGCGTAGCGCGTGCCGGTGTACGGATGATCCTTCTCGTCCACCAGGATGTTCTTGACGTAATCCGATCCACCCCATCCCCCGACATACGAGAACACGTGCTTGAAGGCCGAGCCTTTGGCGTACGGCGGCTGCCTGACGGTGTACTCGTTATAGCGGAGCGCATGGTCGCCGGGCGGAAACTCGCCGCGGCGCGGGTGGTCGTAGGGCCACTCCATCGAGCGTAACTCCTGTTCGATGGGAATTTTTTTTCCCGCCTCGAGCAGTAAGACCTGCATCCCTTGAGATGTCAGCACGTGGGCCGCCATGCCGCCCGCCGCTCCCGAGCCCACCACGACCGCGTCGTAGGTGCGGGAGAGATCGACGTCCTGCTCCTGCGATGCCTTGAATCGAATGAGAGTCATCAGCGCGTTCCTCTATTGTGAACCGGGACGGCGCATGCCGGCCCGTCCCACCCGGGCAATGACACCCGCGTAATTGGTGAGCGTGACGCGGCGCGCGTCCGGCCCGCGCGCGAATTTCAGCAGCATCTCGAGCTCCGCTTGCCGGTGCAGCGCCATCAGCGGTTCGCCGGTGGCGGTGTTTTGCGTCGGATTATTCATGTCCACGAGCACTCGCATCTCGGGTGTCGCCTCCGCGACGTGGACCACCTCCAGGTTGACCTTGTCGGGCGCGAGACTGTCGAGGTGCGCGCGAAATGCCGCTTCCTTCTGGGCGATCGGCGTGTCGAACATCGTGTGATAGCTCTCGCCGAAGTAGCGCGAGATGCCCACGCCGAACTTCGCCGCGACTCGCTCGACGACGGCCCGCAGCTCCGGCGTCGACACCGCCGTCCCCATGTGGTAATCCACGTAGTCGATGCGCAGACCGGACCGCACCGCCCGCTCGACCTGGGCGGACAGCTCCCGCTCCACCTCGTCCAGCTTATAGCCGTGGGCCAGGAATTTGTCCGTGGACGGCAGGAAGTAGCCGACGCTGTCCACGAGCGACGGTACCGCCTCCTTGCCGAGCACCGGGCCCCAGCGATAGCCCTTCCACTCGGAGTTCAGCACGAGGTGCACGCCCACCGAGATCTGTGGATTCTGTTTGAGGATTTCGACGGCTTCCTGGTACCACGGGCAGGCGAACATCACGGATGCTGAGAGCGGAATCTTCGTATCGGCCAGCTGTCGGAGCGCGAGATTGACCGAGTGATTCATGCCGATGTCGTCGATGCGCACGAGCAGCTCGGGACGTTGCGGGTTTTGCACGAGTAACACGGCACATACCGTCGACCGCCGCAGTTGCTTCTTGACCGCCGCGACCGCCGCAGTTGCCTTTTGACCGCCCATCAGAAGTCCAGCGTGTGCAGGTAGTCGAAGTTGCTGCGCGCCGCCCCCAGCTCGTCGCTGGGGCTCTCGTCCTCGACGTAACACGGCTTCTGTTCGAGCGCAGGCACCGCGGCGAGGAAGCGTTTGAAGTCGAAGATGCCTTTGCCCAACCGCGTGTCGCTCGATCGGTCCGGGACCACGTCCTTCAGATGGAAGGACCAGTAGCGATCGCGATACTTCTCGAGATAGCGCATCGGATCGCCGCCTCCGATCAGCATGTTGCCCGTGTCGAGCTGCAGCCGCACGACGGATGGATCGAGACGCTCGACGAAAACGTCGTACGGTGCCATGCCGTCGATCGGCTTCATGTGATCGGCTTCGTTGTGGAAGGCGAGCCAGATGCCCGCCTTCCGCGCCACGGCACCGGCGGTGTTGAAGCGATCAGCCCACTCCCGCCAGTCGTCGAGCGTCCGCGTCGTCTCACCGCCGAAGTCGGGGACGATCAGGTACTGATGGCCAAGCTGTTTCGCGGTTTCGAGACTGCGCTCCCATCCGACGAACAGGATGATCGGCGAGATGTGCGCGGAGGGCGCGCGCAGTCCTTCTTTCTTGAGCGTCTCGGCGACTTGCGCGGCGGTGCGGCGGAAGTTGTCGAACGACCACAGCAGCTCGACGTCGGTGTAGCCGATGGCACGGATCGCGGCGAGCGTCTTCTCGGGATCCTTCGCCATTTCGTGGCGCACGGCGTACAGCTCGAGACCGATGCGGTCGAGTCGCTTGGAGAACTTCAGTCCTCGTGGGAGCGCTACTCCGCCGGCGGCAACGGCGCCGAGCGTCTGGATAAACGCGCGTCGTTTCATGGGTCGCTAATCTACGGGTCGCTCAACGTCCCGGCGAGCGATATCATAGCGCCATGCACACACTCTTTTTCCTGATCGCTTTGCTCGGCCAAGCGCCCGATACGGCCTTCGCCGTCATCCCCCGTCCGGTTCACATGACGCGCGGACGCTCGGGGCCCTTCGTGCTGACCACGGGAACGGTGATCGTCACCGATCGCGCGACGCGCGACATCGGCTATCAGCTCACCGATTGGCTGGCGCCCGCCACCGGTTACCACTTGCCGGTCAGGGCAGCTGGGGGCTCCGCGCCTACGATTTCGTTGCGACTCGACCCCTCGCTGACGCCGCTCGGCGACGAAGGCTATCAGCTGTCGGTGACTGCTCGGCAGATCACGATTCGCGCGCGGCGGCCGGCGGGTGCGTTCTATGCGGTCGAGACGCTGCGGCAGCTTCTGCCTCGCGACGTCTTCCGGGCCGCGCCGGCGGTCGGGGTGACGTGGTCGGTGCCGGGCGTCCAAATCGAGGACACACCGCGCTTCCCGTGGCGCGGCGCGCACCTCGACGTGGCTCGGCACTTCATGCCCAAAGAGTTCGTCAAGAAGTACATCGATCTGATCGCACTTTATAAGCTCAATCGGTTTCACATGCACCTGACCGATGATCAAGGCTGGCGGATCGAGATCAAGCAATATCCCCTGCTCACGTCGGTGGGAGGGTGGCGGCGCCAGACGCTCGTCGGCCGTCAAAACAACGATTCCACGAAATGGATCTATGACGCACGCCGGCACGGTGGCTTCTACACGCAGGATGACATCCGCGAGGTCGTGGCGTACGCCAACGCGCGTTTCGTCACCGTGGTACCGGAGATCGAGATGCCCGGCCACGCGCAAGCGGCCATCGCGGCGTACCCGTGGCTCGGCAACACGGGCCAGCAACTCGACGTGCTGCAACACTGGGGCGTGAATGCGCACATCCTGAATCCCAGCGACTCCGCAATTCACTTCATGCAGGATGTGCTGACCGAAGTGCTCGCGCTGTTCCCCAGCCATTACATCCACATCGGCGGCGACGAAGCGATCAAGAATGAATGGCAGACAAGTCCCGTCGCGCAGGCGCGCATCCGCCAGCTCGGTTTGCATAACGAGAACGAGCTGCAGAGCTGGTTGACAGCGCAGATGAGTCAGTGGCTCGCGGCGCGTGGTCGAGCGCTCGTCGATTGGGACGAGATCCTCGAGGGCGGAATGGAGGGGCTCGCCCCC
>MNDR01000002.1:0-10286 GCA_001915025.1 Gemmatimonadetes bacterium 13_2_20CM_2_65_7 | reverse complement strand
TTCCTGCCCTTGGACTCCGTGTACGTGTACGAGCCGATACCACCAGCGCTCGATTCACTGCAGGCGCGGCACGTCCTCGGCACGCAGGGTCAGATCTGGACCGAGTACGACACGACACCGAAGGACGTCGAGTATCAGGTATTTCCGCGTCTCGTCGCGCTTGCGGAGGTCGCGTGGACGCCGCGCGACCAGAAGAACATTGCAGATTTTCGCACCCGGCTCGAGCGGCATCTCGAGCGGCTGGGCGTTCTCGACGTGCACTACCGCCCGCTCACCACTCAATGACGAGCGGGTCGTCGCCGGCGTAGCTCGACTTCCGACATGATGAAGCCGAACGCCGGCCACCCACCGGACGCGATCGAGCGCTCGAACCAAGTGCGCGCTCGTATCGTATCGCCGCGCACCAGGTACCAGTTTCCTATTCCGTAGCTCAGCGTGGCCACGGCGATGTCGCTCGTATCGGCCGGCGTGAACACCGAATCGGGCGCCACCTGCCCGCGATAGAGTCGCAACCGTTGCATGTAGGCGTTCCCGCCTGGAATAGAATCCGGACGCCGGTCCAACACGGCCTGCGCGTCTGCCGTGCGGCCGGCCCGCGCTAGCGACATCCACAGCCAATCCGTCGCCCCCGCCCGTTCACCTGAATCGGGCGCGATCGGCAGCGCGTGCGTGAACGCGTCGACCGCGCCTGTGAAATCGCCTGTCGCGAAGCGCACGATGCCGAGGTGGTACCAAATGCCGTATATGGTGCTGTCGAGCTGGGCACCGCGAGTCAAGTCATCCATCGCCCGGTCGAACTGACGGGTCGAGAGGTAACGATGCCCGCGCCAGCGGTAAAGGAGCGCGTTGTTCGGCGCGATCTTGAGACCGCGCGTGAACGTCTCGATCGCTTCCCGGTACTGACGGACGCCGGACTGCGCGATCCCCAGTTGAATGATGCGATCGACATTCCTGGGATCGGCGGCGAGGGCGGTCTCAGCCCGTGCGATCGCGCCGGTGTCGCGCTGCGAGCGATACTCGACGCCCGCGGGTGAGCGATACTCGACGGATTGCAAGAGGCACAGAGGCGCGAGCATGGTCAACAGAATCGACATGACGGGGATGTCTCCTAGGAGGAAAACCGCACCCGACACACGCGTGAAGCGGATAGCTCCGCCTCTGAACTCACACTTACCACGTAGACGCCTGTGTCTGCGAAAACGGGCTCTGCCGGCAGCGCCGGGGACACTCGACCCGTGAGGGTGTCCGTTCGCATCGTGAGGTTCTGGACATATCGAAATGTGGACGCCGGATCCAGCCCGGCCGTTTTGGCGACGTACGGCACCACCACGAGTGCGCGGCCTCTCGGCGTGAAGACGGTAAGTTCGCCGCCATGCGGAACCGCCAGCCGCACTGTGAGCGCCGCGCCCGGCTGCAACCGTCGCGGCGCGCAGACGATGTCCGGACGCGGATTCGGAAACGGCCAGGCGCCGGGCGCGAGCAGCTCGAGCATCAGGAAGCCACCCGCTAGGACCGCCGGAACCACGAAGCCGACTGCCCATACGACGCCGTACACGCGGAATCCCCTGTCGAGCAATGATTCATCGTCCTCACCGTCCCCGCTGCTGCGCCGCCACTCGACGAAGCGGCTCGCCTCCCAGTAGGCAACGAAGAGAAGCAACGGGATCACCAAGACGCCGACGTCCTCGCGGATATCGGGGTTGACGTAAGCGAGGAGAAAGGCTGCGCAGGAGAGATCCGAAACGATTTGGCCACCCGTGTGCCAGACGCCGACGCGGCGGCGCAGCAGGAGGGCCACCATCGCCGCTGCGAGAAGCGTCCGCGCGCCCACGTACACGAGCGTGCTATTCCATATTCCCATAGCGCGACGACGGACAGGGAGGGATTCGAACCCTCGATGCCCTTGCGGGCATACCGGTTTTCGAGACCGGCGGTTTCAACCGCTCACCCACCTGTCCAAACTGATAGACGCACAGGCGCAGCAGACGCAACCGACGCAGCAGGGCTACACAGGCGGACAGGGTGGGATTCGAACCCACGTAACGGTTGCCCGTTAACACGCTTTCCAAGCGTGCGCCTTCAGCCACTCGGCCACCCGTCCGAAAATACTAGACGCCTAGACGCCGGGGCGCCTAGACGCCGAGGACAAGCTAATCACGCACCACGCAGCTTTCCACGGTCTACTTTGCCGAGATGGGTTCGTGGAAGCACGTCCAGGAATTTGACCGCGCGCGGTGCCTTGTATGGCTCCAAGTGCTCTCGCGCAAACTCTTGTAGCTCTTCGGCAAGTCCGGGACGTTTCTCGGTGGCTACGACGAACGCGTGCGGTTTCGTCAAACCATTGGCATCCTCAATCCCGACAACCGCCACCTCTTTCACCAGCGGATGTTGGAGCAGGCAGCCTTCCACTTCCTGCGGCGCGAGCCATTTGCCGCCGACCTTCAACAAATCGTCGGCGCGGCCGCAATAGGTGAAGTAGCCGTCGCCATCGCGTCGAATCAGGTCGCCCGAGACGTACCACTCGCCGCGGAACGCCGCTTGCGTCTTGTCCATTTGCTGCCAGTACCCGATCGCGCGTGAGCCGCCGCGCACCCATAGCATCCCCACTTCACCGTCCGGAAGGTCGTGGCCAAGATCGTCCCGTACGCGGACGTCGAAGCCAGGCACGACCGTGCCGATGGTGCCCGGTTTCACCGCTCCCGGTTTATTCGAGATGAAGATGTGCCACATCTCGGCGGTGCCGAGTCCATCGAGCAGCTCGACGTCGAACGTCCGCTGCCATCTCTCGTACAACTCTACGGGTAGCGCTTCCCCGGCCGACGTGGCGAGTCGCAGGGATGAAAGATCCTGCTGCGCCGCGTCGGGGTGGGCGACCATCTGATTCACCATTGTCGGTACGTTGACCAAGACCGTTGGCCGGAATTTCCGGATCTTCTCGAACAGCGTCTCGGCGGTGCTCTTTTCGGCAAACAACGCGGCCGCTGCACCCACCGAAAACGGAAAGAACAGATTCGAGCCCGTCGCGTAGCCAAAGAACAGCTTCGGCACGGCGAGCGTGATGTCGCGCTCCGTGAGCCCCAGAACGCGCTGGCCGTAGCACACGGTCGTGTTTGCAAACGAGGCGTGGCTTTGCACGACTGCTTTTGGTTTGCCGGTCGTGCCTCCCGAGAAAAGCCAGATCGCGGCGTCGTCGCGGTGACTCGGGAACGTCTCCAACTCCGGCGAGGCGCCCTCGATCGCGCGTGTGGTTGCCGTTTCGCCCACCACGATGACTCGCGTGGCAGCACTGCGCGCGGCCTGGAAGGCGGGCGCGCTATGCCGGTGCACGATGGCGACGGTCGCCCGCGTGTAGTCGTAGAAGTACTCGATCGCATCGACGGCGAGCTGCGGGTTGACCATCACCACCACAGCGCCAACTTTGAGTGTGCCGAACAGCGCCGCGACGAACTCAGGGCCATCGGGCAGCGCGATGATCACTCGTTGTTCGGGCTGCACGCCGGCGCTCTGCAGCAGATGACCAAAGCGGTTGGCGAGCGCCTGCACCTCTCGATAGGTGAGCGCGCCCGTGTCCGTCAGCAGCGCCGGCCGGTCTCCCCTGCCCTCGCGGACGCGCGCATCCAACAGCCAATCAGCGATGTTTAAGCGTTCCGGAAACTGGACCGTCATGGCCAAGGATGATGATGCCGGTACATGAGCTGGCGCAACTCACCTGGGAGGAAGTGCGCGACCTGGATCGCGCGCACACCGTCGTCGTCCTTCCCGTGGGCGCGATCGAGGCGCACGGTCCGTACTTGCCGCTCGATACCGACGTGGTCATCGCCGCGGCGATGGCGCGGTCTGGTGCCCGCCGCCTCGCCGGACGCGGGCACGCCGTGCTCATTCTTCCCGCGTTTGCCTACACCGCCGCGAGCTTCGGAGCTGCATTTCATGGGACACTCTCGATCTCGGGGATAACCGTTACCGCGGTCATCGTCGACGTGGCTCGTAGCCTGTCGGAGCAGGGATTTCGGCTCCTGGCGATCGCGAACGCGCACCTCGACCCCGAACATCTCACGGCGCTCAACGAGGCCGTAAAGCTGGCACGCGTCGACCGCCTGTTACCGATTGCTTTTCCCGATCTCACACGCAAACCGTGGGGCTCGCGGCTGGGAGACGAATTCAAAAGCGGTGCTTGCCACGCCGGCCAATTCGAGAGCTCCATTGTCTTGAGCGAGCAACCGGACGTCGTGCGCGAGCCGGTGCGGCGCTCGCTCGCACCGAATCCCGCGTCGTTGTCGCAGGCGATCAAGACCGGCAAGCGCAGCTTCGCGGAGGCGGGTGGACCGCGGGCGTACTTCGGCAGTCCCGCCGCGGCGAGCGCGGAGGAAGGCCGCCGCACCATCGACGTGCTGGGCGGGATCCTGGAGGAAGCAGTCCTCGCGGAGCTGAAGGCGTGAAGCTCGCGGGAATGACGGCCGTGATAACAGGCGGCGGGCGTGGCATCGGCGCCGCCGTCGCCCGGGAGCTGGCAGCGGAGGGCGCGGCCGTCGTGGTCGCCGCGCGCGATCTCGACCGCGTCAAGACTGTGGCCGAGTCGATCGAGCGCAGCGGTGGGAAAGCGCGGGCCGTGCGCTGCGACGTCACCGATCCCTCCAGCGTGCACGCGCTGGCGAGCGCCGCCTCCCGCCAGGGGGCCGCTATCGATATCCTCATCAACAACGCCGGCATGGCGCACAGTGCCCCGCTGCAGAAAATCACGCTCGAGGATTGGCAGCGGGTCTTCGCCGTCAACGCGACTGGGACGTTCCTATGCACGCAAGCATTCGTCCCTGGCATGCTCGAGCGCAAACGCGGATCCATTGTCAACGTGGCCTCAGTGGCGGGCCTAGTGGGCGCGCGCTATATCGCCGTCTATGCGGCAGCGAAACATGCCGTGATCGGATTTACACGCAGCGTCGCGGCCGAGCTCGAGGGCACGGGCGTGACGTGTAACGCCGTCTGTCCAGGTTTCGTGGATACGGACATGACCAAGGAATCGGTTGCTCGCGTCGCCGTAAAGACCGGAAAGTCGCCTGATGCCGCACTCGCCGCGATGCTCGCGTCTTCGTCGCAGCGACGACTCATCACGCCCGACGAGGTCGCGCACGCGGTGCTCGCGTTGTGCGATTTCTCCGGTCAACGTCCCAACGGCACCGCCGTCACGATCGCGGGCTGAGGGGGGGGGAGCCATGACGTTCGAGATCATCAACCCCGAAGCATTTGGTGCGCGGCCCAGCGGCTGGAATCACGGCATGCTGGGACCAAAGGGCGGCCGCATGCTGTTTGTTGCGGGACAAATCGTGCCGGTCGGTGACTTCGTCACGCAGTGGGACGGCGCGCTGGCGCGGGTCATGGAAGTCGTGCGCGCCGCGGGCGGCAGACCTGAAAACATCGGCCGCATGGTCGTCTACCTTACCGACCGTCCCGCCTATCTCGCGAGTCTCACTCCCCTGGGCGAGGTCCACCGGAAGCACATGGGCCGACATTATCCGGCGATGGCCGTCGTGGAAGTGAAGTCGCTGGTGGATTCCAAAGCGCTGGTGGAGATCGAGGCGGTTGCGATCCTATGAGCTCATTTCTTTATGAACTCAATGCCAACACATCGGTCGCGACGATCACGCTCAATCGCCCTGAGCGCCTCAACGCTCTGATGTTCGAGACGTACAAAGATCTCCGCGACACATTCGTGAGGCTCGACACGGAGCCTGGCGTGCGAGCGATCGTCATCACGGGGGCAGGCCGGGCGTTTTGCTCGGGCGGCGATGTCGAAGACATCATCGGCGCCTTGCTCGGCCGCGATCTCGAGGCGCTACACGATTTCACGCGCCTCACCTGCGACTTGATCCTCGCGATGCGTCGCTGCCGCCAACCCATCGTGGGCGCGTTGAATGGCACGGTCGCCGGCGCAGGCGCCGTCATCGCGGCCGCCTGCGATATCCGTATTGCCGCCGAATCCGCGAAAATCGCGTTCCTGTTCACCAAGGTTGGACTGTCGGGTGCAGACATGGGAGCGGCATGGCTGCTGCCGCGCCTCGTCGGCGCGGGACGCGCTGCCGAGATGTTGCTGACGGGGGACTTCGTGGACGCGAAGCGCGCTTACGAAATCGGCCTCTACAACCGCGTCGTCCCGCAAGCGCAGGTGCTGCCCGAAGCGCGCGCACTTGCCGAGCAGTTGGCGCGTGGGCCGTCGGTGGCGCTCGGCGTGACCAAGCAGGCGCTCGAAGCGGAGGCGTCACTCGATCTCGAGGCCGCGCTCGCGTACGAGGCCGAGGTGCAGGCGCGCCTCATGCAGGATGCGAACTTCCACGAGGCGCACACGGCGTTTCGCGCCAAGCGCGAGCCGAAATTCACGTGATCGTCGACACCGGCGCGATCCGCGCGTTTCTCGATGACCGGCACATCGCGCTGGCGGAGCGGATCGCCGAGTACTCGACGCGGGTGCTTGCTCCGCTGCCTGAGCCGGCGGATGATGCGGCCGCCCGGCAACAGGCACGCGAGCTACTCGGGAAATTGGGCGCCGCCGGGTGGTTCGCGCCGATCCGCGACCAGGACTGGCGCGCCTGCTGCCTCATCCGCGAAGCACTCGGCGCGACCTCGCCGCTCGCCGACGCGGTCTTCGCCCTCCAAGCCCTCGGCGTCGTACCGATGCTGTTGACCGAGAATGAAAGCGTGCGCAAGCGCTGGCTCGAGCCGGCGATTCAGGGGCGCGCAATGGCGTCATTTGCGATGACCGAGCCCGATGCCGGCTCCGATGTCGCCTCACTCGGAACGACGGCAGTGCGCAACGGCGATGCCTACGTACTGACGGGCACCAAGACATTCATCTCCAACGCCGGGCTCGCCGATTTCTATACCGTGTTCGCGACGACCGATCCGGCGAAGCGTGACAAAGGGATCGGCTGCTTCGTGGTACCGGCGGACACACCCGGGCTGCGATTCGTGCGAGCGCTCGTGCTTTCGTCGCCGCATCCGCTCGGCGAGATCGCCTTTCACGCTGCGCGAGTACCCAGAGACTGCCGGCTCGATGGGGATGGAGAGGGTTTCAAACTCGGTCTGGCGACGCTAGATCGCCTGCGCGCGACCGTCGGCGCCGCCGCCTGCGGCATGGCATCCCGCGCGCTTGCGGACGCGCTGGCGCACGCGAAGACCCGACGCCAGTTCGGCAAGCCGCTCTCGGATTTTCAGCTGATCCAGCAGAAGCTCGCGCGCATGGCCACCGACTTGAGCGCGGCACGCCTTTTGGTGTATCGCGCGGCGTGGGAGAAGGACCGTGGCGCGCCGCGCGTGACGCTCGAAGCGGCGATGGCGAAGTCGTTCGCCACTGAAGCGGCGCAGCGAATCGTGGATGATGCGGTCCAGATCCTGGGCGGCCGCGGCGTGCTCGCCGACAACGCGGTGGATCGCCTGTACCGCTCGGTACGGGCGCTGCGCATCTATGAGGGGACGACCGAGATCCAGCAGCTGATCATTGCGGGGCAGCTCGTCAAGTGAGAATCGTCGCGATCGGAGGCGGGCCGGCGGCGTTGTACTTCGGGATTCTGATGAAAAAGGCCGATCCGAGCTCGGAAATCACGATCCTCGAGCGCAACCGCCTGGACGACACGTTCGGATTCGGCGTCGTCTTCTCGGATGCGACGCAGAACAACCTCGCCGCCGCCGATGCCGAGACCTTTAACGCGTTGGCGGGCGAATTTTTCCATTGGGACGACATCAGCGTTCACTATCGCGGTCACGTCATCAGGTCGGGCGGCCACGGCTTCAGCGGACTATCCAGGCAGAAGCTGCTCGCCAATCTGGCCAAGCGCTGCAAGGAACTGGGCGTGTGCATCGAGGTGGGTACTGACGTCAAAGACCCGACCGTCTACGGCGATGCTGACCTGGTTCTCGGCGCCGACGGATTCAACAGCACGGTGCGCCAGCGATACGCCGAACACTTTCAGCCCACCATGGACGAGCGGCCCAATCGATTCGTCTGGCTCGGCACCACCCGTCCGTTCCCTGCTTTCACGTTCTACTTCAAGCGCGACCGGCATGGACTGTGGCGCGTTCACGCCTACCAGTATGAGCCGGGCCATTCCACGTTCATCGTCGAGGCGACGGAGCAGACGTGGCGCAGCGCAGGACTCGATCGCGCGAGTGAAGACGAGACGGTCGCTTTTTGTCAGACGCTATTTAAGGAAGAGCTCGAAGGTCATCGACTGCTCAAGAACCGCTCGCTCTGGCGCCACTTCGTCACGATAAAGAACGCTTCCTGGTCGTATGGCAACGTGGTGCTGCTGGGCGACGCTGCGCACACCGCGCACTTCTCCGTGGGCTCGGGAACGAAGCTCGCGATCGAAGACGCGATTGCCCTTGCCGTAGCGTTGCGTCGCCAGCGCGACGTGCCGTCGGCACTCGCTGCCTATGAAGCCGAGCGTCGACCCGCTGTCGAGAGCCTCCAGCGCGCGGCACAGGTGAGTCTCCAGTGGTTCGAGGATACCGAGCGGTACATGGACCTCGAGCCGCTCCAGTTTGCCTTCAATCTGCTGACGCGCAGTCTGCGCATTACGCACGACAATCTGAAGGTGCGCGACCCTCAGTTTGTCGAGACGATCGATAAGTGGTACGCTGAACAGGCGGCTCGGCAGTGCCATTCCCCAGTCCCCAGTCCCCCGCCTCCCCCGATGTTCACGCCATTTCGGCTCCGCGATCTCGTGCTGACCAATCGCGTCATTGTCTCGCCGATGTGCCAGTACGTCGCGGAGGACGGGATGCCCAATGACTGGCATCTCGTACATCTCGGCAGCCGCGCGATCGGCGGGGCCGGCCTCGTGTTCAGCGAAATGACGGATGTGTCGCGGGAGGGACGGATCTCGCCCGGCTGTACGGGCATGTATCGACCCGAGCACGTTGTGGCGTGGAAGCGCATCGTGGACTTCGTGCATACCAACAGCGGCGCCAAGATCGCGATGCAGCTCGGTCATGCGGGTCGCAAGGGTTCAACGCAGCGCATGTGGCAGGGGATGGACGAGCCGCTGCCGTCCGGCAATTGGCCGATCATCTCGGCGTCACCCCTTCCTTATCATCCGCACAGCCAAATCCCCAAGGAGATGACGCGCGCCGACATGGACGCAGTGAAACACGATTTCGTCCGTGCCGCGGGGATGGCGAACGAGGCGGGCTTCGACCTGCTCGAGCTCCACTTCGCACACGGCTATCTCCTCGCCAGCTTCATCTCGCCGCTCACGAACCAGCGTACCGACAGCTACGGCGGATCACTCGAGAACCGCATGCGATTTCCACTCGAAGTCTTCGACGCGGTGCGCGCGGCGTGGCCCGATCACAAACCAATGTCGGTCCGCATCTCGGCGGTCGACTGGGCGCCGGGCGGCTTGCAGCCGGCGGATTCGGTCGAGGTCGCCCGTCTCCTCAAGGCTCACGATTGCGACATCACCGACGTCTCGGCCGGCCAGACGGTGGCCGACGCAAAGCCGCAGTACGGCCGGCAATTTCAGACGCCGTTTGCTGATCGCATTCGTCACGAGGTAGGAATCGCCACGATGGCGGTGGGCAATATCTCGTCGTATCAGGACGTGAACACGATTCTCGCGGCGGGTCGGGCGGATCTTTGCGTGCTGGCTCGGGCGCATTTGTGGGATCCCTACTGGACGCGCCACGCGGCTCACGAACAAGGCTATCCGCTTCCCTGGCCCGATCCATACGCGACGCTGAACCAGTACCGGCCGAGGCCTGCCTGATGGCGGTCACGTACGCGAGTTACCTGCAGCTCGAAAAGCTGCTCGCGCTCCAACACCCGCGGGCGGGTGAGCTCGAGCATGATGAGACGTTGTTCGTCATCATCCACCAGATCTATGAGCTGTGGTTCAAGGAAGTGCTGCACGAGCTGGATTATCTCCAGACGCTGCTGCGCGCCAACGACACGCCGCTCGCCGCTGCAACGCTCAAGCGCATCCTGACGATTCTGAAAACGCTGGTCGCGCAGATCGACGTGCTCGAGACGATGACGCCACTCAACTTTCTCACGTTCCGCGATCGGCTCGAGTCGGGAAGCGGCTTTCAGTCCCATCAGTTTCGCGAGATCGAATTCGTGCTTGGCAAGAAAGGCCGGCCGTCGTTCGAGCGCTATCCCGAAGGCAGTGCGAACCGCAAGAGCGTGGAGGCGCGGTTTGCGGAGCCCACGCTGTGGGATGCGTTCCTGCACTATCTCGCTGCGAACGGCTATAAGGTGCCGAAGGCGTTGCTTGGGCGCGACGTGAAGTTGCCGGTCG
>MNDR01000025.1 GCA_001915025.1 Gemmatimonadetes bacterium 13_2_20CM_2_65_7 | reverse complement strand
TCAAGCGCGAAGACCTGAATCACACGGGCGCCCACAAGATCAACAACACCTTGGGACAGGTGCTGCTGGCGCAGCGCATGGGTAAACGGCGCATCATCGCCGAGACGGGGGCGGGGCAGCATGGCGTCGCCACGGCCACCGTGTGCGCGCGCTTTGGTCTCGAGTGCATCGTTTACATGGGCGAAGCAGACATGCGGCGCCAGCGACTCAACGTGTACCGCATGGAGCTGATGGGCGCGAAGGTCGTTCCCGTGACGTCCGGCACCCGCACGCTCAAGGACGCAACCAACGAAGCGCTGCGCGACTGGGTCACCAATGTCACCACGACCCACTACATCATCGGCTCTGTCGTCGGGCCGGATCCCTTTCCGCGTTTGGTGCGCGACTTCCAGTCCGTCATCGGCCGCGAGGCGCGCGCCCAGGTACTGGAGCGTACTGGGCGGTTGCCACACTCCGTCGTCGCGTGCGTGGGTGGCGGCTCCAATGCGATCGGCATCTTCACCGCCTTTCTCGACGATCAGCAGGTGCAACTGGTCGGCGTCGAGGCGGCTGGCGAGGGCGTCTCCACCCACCGGCACGCCGCGACACTTGGCGCCGGCCGGCCGGGCGTCTTCCACGGCAGTCTCAGCTACCTGCTGCAGGACGCGGACGGCCAGGTCCAGCCCGCGCACAGCGTGTCAGCGGGGCTCGATTACCCCGGCGTGGGGCCGGAGCATTCTTACCTGAAAGACACGGGTCGCGTATTGTATCAAGCCGTGACGGACCGCGAGGCTCTCGACGCATTTGCCGCCCTCTCGCGACTGGAAGGCATTCTGCCGGCGCTCGAGAGCGCCCACGCCGTGGCTTGGGTCATGAAAGCGCGGTGGTCCTCCGACGATCTCATCCTCATCAACCTGAGCGGCCGCGGCGACAAAGACGTCGCCATGGTCGCCGAGCTTACGGGAGCAGCGCTCTGACGAATCCGTCGTCCCCCATCCCCGAGCTGGCGCTCCCGCCGTCACAGGTCGAGGAGCTGATGCAGATCGTCAGCAAGGGGATGCGCGCGACGCAGCTGTACCTGCCCAACAATCCCGTCTATCAGCGCGCGGTCGAGAACATCCGCACGGCGTTCCGGCAAATCTGGCAGGCCACCGACGATCTCATCTTCGACATCGGTGAAACGGAGATTCGGTGGGAGGACAATGCGATCTACAGTCAGGACCAACGCAACGAAAGCATTGCGTGGACGCTGTACAAAGACGGCGTTCGCTCACTCACATTCAAACCCGGTGTGGAAGACACCGAGATCGTGCGTTTCCTGGCGGTGCTCCACCAGGCGAAGAACCTGCAGGCCGACGCGGCCGATGATTTGCTGACGCTGCTGTGGGCCGAAGACTTCCAGTTCGTCACCTATACGTTCCGCGAGCTCGCCAGCGAGAACGCCGTACCGATCGAGCGCTCCGAGACCAGTACCGCGCAGATGGGTGGCGGCGGGGCAACGCCCGGCGGCGAAGCCGGCACGACCGATCCCACGGCGCTGCGCCGCCAGGTCGAAGAAGAAGCGCCCCCGAAACGCGAAGGTCTGGTGTCGGTCGACGACTTCGACACGACGCTCTATTTCCTCGATGACAAAGAAGTCGACTATCTGCACAAAGAAGTCGAACGCGAATACGCGCAGGACTTGCGCCGCAACGTGCTCGCGATGCTGTTCGATCTGCTCGAGCTGCAGACCTACGGCACCGTTCGGGCGGAGCTCATTTCGATTCTCGAGAACTTCATCCCCTACCTGCTCGGCGCGGGCGATTTTCGCTCGGTGGCGTTCATCCTGCGCGAGTGCAAGGTCATCCTCCAGCGCGCCCGCGAGCTGATCCCGGAGCACCGCCAGGTTCTCGAAGCATTGCCGTCCCGGTTGTCCCAGGCCGACGCCCTGTCGCAGCTGCTCCAGTCATTGGATGAGGCGACGAGCCATCCGACGGAAGAGGATCTGGGCGAGTTGTTCAGCGAGCTGCGCGCCGATGCGCTGGGCACGCTCATGGGCTGGCTGCCGAAGCTCCACAACGAGCGCGTCCGTGCGCTCGTGCAAACAGCCGCCGAGCGACTCGCGCAGGCGTACGCCCCGGAGGTGCTCAAGGCGCTCGCGAGTACCGACCCCGCCGTGCAGATCGAGATGGTGCGGCTCGCCGGACGACTGAAGCTTCCGGGCGCGCCCGACGGAATGGGACCGCTCCTGGAACGTGGCGAGCGCGATCTGAAGCTCGCGGTGGTCGAGGCGCTCACGACGATCGGCAGCCCCAGCGCGACCCGCCTGCTCGAAAAAGCCATCGACGATTCGGAGCGCGACGTGCGCATCACCGCGGTCAAGTTCCTGGCGCAACGCGGCCATCGCAACGCGTTTCCCCGGATCGAAGCCGCGGTCATGGGCACGAAACTGAAAGACGCCGACCTGACTGAAAAAATGGCGTTCTTCGAAGCGTATGGGGCGCTCGCGGGCGCGGCCGGCGTGTCGGCGCTCGAGAAGATCCTCGTACCGAAGGGCGGCCTGCTCGCGCGCAAGGAGGACCCTGAACGGCGCGCGTGCGCGGCGATGGCGCTGGGCAAGACGCGCGCGCCCGCCGCGCGCGATGCGCTTCAGAAGGTGACGCAGGACAAGGAAGCCCTCGTCCGCAACGCCGTCAGCCGGGCACTCCGTGAACTCGGCGCAGGAAGCAGCGCGAGCACTGCGAGCAGCGGGGGCGGGGGCGGGGGGAGCACCGGCTCGTGACCGCGCCCGGCAAACGCCCCTCGATGATGGAGACCGCCCAGACCACGGACGGCTTCCTCCGTCACGCCGGCCGGGACTTCCTGGTCGTGCTCTACACGTCGTTCCGCTCGCTCAAGCTGTATCCGATCGAGAACACGCAGGTGCAAAAATCGCTCGACGACCTCGCGGCAACGACGAAGCAGCTGCTGGACGTCGAGCGGGAGCTCGAGGTGCGGATCCAAGGCGAGTTCATCTTCGTCAACTCGACGCGGTTGCGTCTCGATCTCGACAACTACGCGTCGTTCTCCCACATCCTGAACGTCTTGCACCAGTGCGGCATCGGCACCGTGCGCGTGGATGAAGGCGTGGACCGCAGGCAGCTCCAGGTCTTTGTATCGCTGCTCCTCTCCTATGCGGCGAAGGAAGCGAACCCGAACAAGCTGTTCGAGCTATCGCAAAAACTGACCGACGGCGGCGTATCGTTCATCAGCGTAGAGCCGCCGCTCGAAGCGGAAGAGGATGTCGAGGAAGAGGAGCGTCAAAAGGAGGCGGCGAAACGGACCTACGCACGGTCGGTGGCCGTGACGAAGGAGGTCATCAACAGCATTCGCATGGGCCGCACCGCCAACGTGAAGAAGGTGAAGCGCGCCGTGCAGGCGATCGTCGATCAAGTGCTCAATAACGAATCGTCGCTCGTCGGCCTGACCACGCTCCGCGATTACGACGAATACACGTTCACGCACTCGGTCAACGTCTGCATCTTCTCCGTCGCGCTGGGCCGCAAGCTCGGCCTCACCAAGCTGCAGCTGTACGATCTCGGTATGGCGGCGCTCTTCCACGACGTCGGGAAGTCGCGCGTGCCGCTCGAGGTCCTGAATAAGGAAGGGGGCCTCACCGAGGAAGAGTGGCGCATCATGCAGGCCCACCCGTGGCTGGGTGTACTGACGCTCTTCGGATTGCGCGGGTACGGGGAAATTCCCTACCGCGGCATGGTGGTGGCCTACGAGCACCACATGAAGGTCGATCTTACCGGTTATCCGAAATCGATTCGCGCTCGCACGCTGTCGATCTACTCCAAAGTGATCTCGGTCGCGGATGGCTTCGATGCGGCCACGAGTCGACGTGTCTATCAGACCGTGCCGATTCAACCCGACCAGGTGCTCAAGGAAATGTGGGAGAACCCGCGCCGCGGCTATGATCCCGTGGTTGTGAAGGCGTTTATCAATCTGATCGGGATTTACCCGGTCGGAACGTGCGTCATCCTCGATACCTACGAAGTCGCCCTCGTCCACAGCGCCAATCCCGACGTCGCGCATGTGCACCGGCCGGTCGTGCGTGTCGTGACAACGCCTGACGGCGCCCTCTTGAACCCCGGCACGGTCGTCGATCTTTCCCAGAAGGATGCGAACGGCAATTTCCCGCGCACCATCGTCAAGGTCACCGACCCGGTCAAATACGGCATCAACATCAGCGACTACTTTGTCTGATGCCATCGGCGCACGGTGGCGCTCGCTCGGCCGGCGCCGGGCGCTGGTACTCTACCTGACCGCGGGATTCCCGAACCGAGACGTATCGCTCGACGCGCTGCGTCGCGTTGCAGCCGCGGGCGCCGACTTCATCGAGGTCGGCGTCCCGTTTTCCGATCCGCTGGCCGATGGACCAACGATCCAGCGCACCACCCAAACCGCGCTGGAGCAGGGAATGAACGTTTCGCGGGTGCTCGCCCTGGTCCGAGAAGCCGCGCTGGCGGTGCCGGTCATCATCATGACGTACCTGAATCCCGTGATGGCGTTTGGCATCGATCGCTTCGTGGCCGAAGCGCCTGCGGCGGGAGTGGCGGGCGTGCTGCTGACCGATCTTCCCGCGGGCGCCGATTCCAAAATCGAAGCAGCGGTCACGCGGAGCGCGCTCGCCCTGATTCGCCTCGTCGCCCCGACCACGGATGACGAGCGCCTCGCCGCGGCCGTGAACAATGCCTCGGGGTTCATCTATCTCATCTCGCGCCTCGGAGTGACGGGGGCTCGCGAAGCCGTCCCGCCGGACCTCGAGGCTCAAGTGGCTCGCATCCGCGCCGTGACCCAACTGCCGATCGCCGTGGGATTCGGTATCGGCTCGCCTGCGCAGGCCGCTACCGCTGCGCGCTACGCCGACGGGGTCGTCGTGGGCAGCGCGCTCATGGACGCGCTCGCGCAAGGCGGTGTCAGGGCGGCGGAGCAGCTGGCCCGCGAGCTCGCGGCGGCGGTACACGCGTGAGCATCTCCCGGTTCGTCACGATCTACAGCCAGGCGCTTGCCTTGCTCGGCGCGGCGCTCCTGATTGCCGTGCTCGTCGCCGATCCTCGTTGGCTCGGTCAGATCCCCGAGATCGTGGTGTTGTTCGGCGCCGGGGTCGCGTTGCGCGGGCTGTCCGTCCCCTTGAGCAAGTACTCGTATCTGACGCAGACCGCGCTCGTCGGTCTCGCCGGAAGCCTGCTGGTTGGCGTTCCCGCGACTGCGCTCGCCGTCGCCGCCGCGACCGTGGTGACGGATTCGCTCTGGCAACGCAAGCCGCTGCGGGTTTCCTGGATCAATCTGGGACGCGAAGTCATCACGATCGTCGCGGCCTACGGCGTGTACGCGACCGGCCTCTATTGGCTGGACATGCCGGGTGCACCGGTCCTCAACATCGAGCTGCTACCGGCGCTCGCTGGGTATGCCGTCGCCTACTTTCTGTTCGGTCGCGTGCTGTTCTACTTCAGCTTGATCATTCGCGCGAAGCTCGAGCCCGCCGAACGGCTGATGATCGTTCGCTACGAGGTCATCGCGTACGCGGCAACACTGCTCGCGGCGACGATCTTCGTCGGCGCGGTCGTCGCCTGGTCGTTCGGGGCGTGGCTCCTCGTGGGTCTGGTCCTCACGTTCCTCGGTCTGCTCCTCAAGCAGATGATCGAGGAAGCGATTTCCGCCGAGGAGCTCAACAAGATCCACGCGATGGAAGCCGTGATCACCGCGAACATCAGTCTCGAGGATTCTTTCCAGCGCATCGAACGCCTGGCCAATCGGCTCGTGGATTGGGGTGACTTCCGCATTTATCGCCTGCACGACGGTCAGATGTCCCTCGTGCACCGCTCGGCACGGGGACGGGAAGGGCGGGGGGAACCGTCGGAGGACACGACGGCCCTGCGCAACGAAGTCGCGACCCGCGGTGAGACGGTGGTCATCGACGATGTCACGCGCGACAAGCGCGTCGCAGACGCTCCGCTCGACGTGCAGAGCCTGGTGATCGTGCCGCTCAGATTCGGCGATCAGATCATCGGGACGTTGGAGCTCGAGCATCACAAGAAGCACTGCTACCGGCGCCAGGACATTCTCACGATCACCACCTTCGCGAGCCAGCTGGCCACGGCGGTTCACATCACCGATCTGCGACGACCGCTCGTCGAGACCGTCGAGCGCATGACGAGACAGCTCGCGACGATCGCCCAGACCGCCGAGGCGCTGAAGGGTGCCGCGTCCGCCGTGGCGGCGTCGACCGGCGTGATCCGCGAGGGGGTGCGTCGCGAAGAAGGTGAAGTCTCGGGAGGCCTGGAGGCAACCGAGAGCCTGGCTCAGGTCTCGCGCCGCGTGTCGGACGACGGGGCTGGGGCAGCGCGCGCGTCCACCGCCGCGAGCGACGTGGCGAGCCGCAACCGCACGCAGATCCGCGAGGCGATCCAACGGCTGGTCGCGCTCAAAGCGTTCGTCGGCGAAAGCTCGACCAAGGTGCAGCAGCTCGGCCAGATGAGCCGTCGGATTACCGGGTTCATCGCATCCATTCGCGAGCTGGCCGACATGACGAACCTGCTCGCGTTGAACGCCGCGATCGAAGCGGCACGCGCCGGAAAGCATGGCAAGGGTTTCGGCGTCGTTGCCGATGAAGTCCGCCGCCTCGCCGAGCAGAGCGCGACTGCGGCGGCGGAAGCGGGCGATCTGGTACAGGACATTCATACGCAGGTCGGCGAGGTGGTCGAGCAGATGCGTCGCGGCCAAGTGAACGTCGGCGGCGTCGAGGAGCTGTCCGCGGCCGCGCTCGAAGCCCTCGACGCGATCGTCGCCGCAACGGCCGAAGCGACGGCCCACGCCGCTCGCATCACGGCGGCTGCCGGCGAGCAGAACCAGGCCTTCGACCGGTTGCGCGAGCGCATCAACGCCGTGGCGAGTATCGCCGGACAAAACCGCGCCGAGGCGGACGACGTCGCGACCCGGGCCACGCAGGCCGCGCAAGGGCTGACCGATCTCGAGCGCGCGACGCGCGATCTCGAGCAGGTGGCGACGATGCTCCGTGACTTGACTCGCGGTTTCGCCAACGTAGCGTAGCGGTTGTGACTTCCGAGCGTGTCTACATAGCCCTGGGGTCGAATGTCGGCGATCGCGCGGCACACCTCGCGCACGCGCGCGCGCGTCTGAACGCGCTTCCGAGAACGCGCGTGATTGCCACGTCGCGTGTCGAGGAAACCACGCCCATCGGTCCCGTGGCGCAGGGGCCATATCTCAATCAGATGGTGCTGGTCGAAACGTCGCTGTCCCCGGAAGAGCTCCTCGCCCAGTGCCGTAAAATCGAGGCGGAGCGGGGGCGGGAGAGGCGCGAACGCTGGGGGCCGCGCACGCTCGACCTCGATATCGTCCGCTACGGATCGCGCACGATCCGGGAGCCGAACCTCACGATTCCCCATCCGGAGCTGCCCCATCGTGACTTCTGGCGCCGGGAGATCGCCGAGCTCGAGGCGGTGAGCCTTGCCTAACATCACCACCTTCAGCTTGCTCGAGATGAAGGAAAGAGGCGAGCGGATCGTGGCGCTGACCTGCTACGACGCGCTGTTTGCCAGGCTCCTCGACGCAAGCGGCATCGACATCCTCCTCGTCGGTGATTCGCTCAACCAGGTTCTGGCCGGCGCGCCATCCACGCTCTCCGCGACGCTCGAACAGATGATTTACCACACCACCATGGTGCGCCGCGGCAGCGAGCACGCGATGGTGATCTGTGACATGCCGTTTCTCACCTATCAGGTCTCGCCCGAAGATGCGGTGCGCAACTGCGGTCGCGCGATGAAAGAGACCAATTGCCATGCGGTGAAGATCGAAGGCGGGCAACCGATGGCCGCTACGGTGCGGCGACTGGTAGACGTAGGGATACCGGTCATGGGGCACCTCGGCCTCACGCCCCAATCGGTGCACGCCCTCGGCGGCCATCGGGTCCAGGGTCGCGATGAGGCGTCGGCAGGGCGATTGAAGGCGGATGCGATCGCACTCCAGGACGCCGGTGCATTCGCGGTGGTGCTGGAGCTCGTGCCCGCACCGCTCGCGTCGCAGATCACGAAGTCGCTCACGATCCCGACGATCGGCATTGGCGCCGGTCCCGCGTGCGACGGGCAGGTACTCGTGCTCCACGACATGTTGGGCCTGAATGATCAGTTCTCCGCCAAGTTCATCAAGAAGTACGCGGCGCTGGCGGAAGACGTGCGGGAAGCCGCACGGGTATTCGCGGCGGAGGTGCGCGAGGGCCGCTACCCGGGACCGGAGCATTCTTTCGGCAAGTGATATTAAATTGGGGTGCACCTTCTCGGAGGATTGAGGCGCAATGTCGAAGACGGACGACGAAAAGCTCGCCAAGCTGATCAAGAAAAACATTGCCAAGGCGGCGAAGGCCAAGCCCAAAGCGCGGCGCCGCTATGACCCGACGCTGCCGCCTGAGAGCACGGATGACGATATCGAGCGTCGCGACTTCTTTTCGGAGATGAAGAAGCGCGAGTTCTAGTTGCGCGAGCTCTCCGGCCTTGCCGAGATGCGCTCGTGGTCGGCCGCTGAGCGCTCTCGATCCCATACGATCGGTTTCGTTCCCACCATGGGATACCTGCACGAGGGCCATTTGCGCCTCGTGGACCGCGCCCGTGCGCTCGCCGAGCGTGTCGTCGTCAGCATTTTCGTCAATCCACTTCAATTCGGCCCCAACGAGGACCTGGCGCGCTATCCCCGGGACCTCGAGCGCGACCGCAAACTCGCGACCACGAGGGGAGTCGATTGTCTGTTCGTGCCGGAGGCGAGCGTCATGTATCCCGGGGGGGCCGGGGCGAGCGACCCGCTGGCGCGCATCGTGGCCGGACCGGTGGCCGACACGCTCGAGGGCGCTGCACGGCCCGGCCACTTCACGGGCGTTCTCACCGTCGTCGCCAAGTTCTTTCATATCGTCGGTCCTGACGTCGCCGTGTTCGGTCGCAAGGATTTTCAGCAAGCGATACTCGTGAAACGGCTCGTGCAGGACCTCGATTTTCCCCTGACGATCGACGTCGCCCCCACCGTGCGGGAGCTCGATGGGCTCGCGCTGTCCTCGCGCAACACGTACCTCTCGCCCGACGAGCGGCGCTCCGCCCTCGCGCTGTCGCGCACCCTGCGGATGCTCGAGCAAACGTGGCGCGGCGGCGAAGCCGATCCCGCGAAGCTCCAGCGGATCGGCATGGAGTCGCTGCGCGTTCCCGGCGTCACGCCTGAATACTGCGCGCTCATCGACGAGGATCTGGAACCGGTGAAGCGGTTGACCGCGCACACCGTCGCCGTCGTGGCGGCGCGCGTCGGCACGACGCGGCTCATCGATAACGTGGTGCTGGGCGAGGGCATCGGCGCGGATCCGCGAGTCGCACCATGAGTCTGCCGGACTGGGCGCAGGTGACGCCGGAGCGACGCGCGCACATCGAACGGGTCGTCGCGCTGCTCAACGAATGGGCGAACGCCATGCACGTCTCCGCGGCCGAGCGCGACCGCTGGCTGCGCGCCGGCTGGCTGCACGACGCGCTGCGGGACTCGCCGTTCACCGATCCCACTGCTCACGGGCCTGCGGCCGCCGTGCGGGCCGTCGAGACGGGCGAGCGCGACCAGGGCGTGCTCGACGCCGTTCGCTACCACACGATCGGCTCCGCGGACTGGGACGACGTGGGGAAGATGCTGTATCTCGCGGATTTCCTCGAACCGGGGCGTCAGCGCGGCTCGGTCGACAACGATCGCGAGACGCTGGCGCGTCGCGTCCCCACCGAGCGTGATGCGGTGTTACGCGAAGTCGCCAGCCGTCGCCTCGATTGGGTGTTGCGTTCGGGATGGCCGTTGCCGGCGGCAACGGTGGCTTTCTGGAATACGCTGGTAGCCAACTCCCGATGACTTCTCGATTCGTCCCGGCGGCCGTTCTGATCCTCTGTTCGTGCGGCGGTGGGACGCCCGCAAATACCATCCCCGGTGATCGTGGACCGGCGCTCACCGTGGAAGTCCTCAACGCGAGCGGACGCGCGGGCGACGCCAAAGTTGGCACGCGCCTGCTGCGGCGAGCGGGTATCGACGTCGTGTATTTCGGGAATGCCCCCTCCACCGACCCACTCTCTGGGCTTGACTCGACCCGGATCATCGTCCGCCGCGGTCCCGCGAAAGCGGGCGAGCGCGTGCGCGCGGCGCTGGGGGTGGGGCGCATCGAGGTTCGGCTCGACAGCGCGCGCTTACTCGATGTGAGCGTGCTCCTCGGCGCCGACTTTCCGCCCCGGGCGGGGGGGGGCGCGAAGCGGAGCGTCGACTTCCACCCGTAGCTGACCGCAGGCCGCGCTGATGTCGAGGCCGCGGCTCCGCCGCAACACAGCCTCGACGCCGCGCTGCTTCAGACGCCGCTCGAAGGCGAGCATCTGTGCCCGCGTATTCGAGTGTCACCCGCCGGCGGAACTGTTTCAAGGCCGCGGTCAGCTCTGGGAGCGTGTACTTCTTCTCGATCGGCATGAGCTCGCGACGCAGCGCGGGCGACGGCGCGTGCAACGAAACCGCCAACCGGAATTGCTCGCCGCGCTTCGCGAACTTCGCGAGATTGGGCAGAATACCGACGGTCGAGACCGTGATGTGCCGCGCCCCGATCCCGAATCCCTCCGGCTGGTTCAGAATCGTCAACGTGGTGTCCACGGCGTCCCAGTTGAGCAGCGGCTCGCCCATTCCCATGAACACGACATTGGTGGGCTGCTGCGCTGGATCGCGCAACACCATCTCGCGAACCTGGCCCGCGATTTCTCCAGCCGAGAGATTGCGCCGAAATCCCATGCGTCCGGCGGCGCAGAAGACACAACCCAGCGCGCACCCGGCCTGCGACGAGATGCACAGCGTGCGTCGCTTGCCTTCAGGGATGAGCACCGACTCGATCGCTTCGCCGTCGGCAAGCGCCCACAGAAACTTCACGGTGCCGTCGCTCGAAACCTGATGGGTGCGCAGCGTCAAACGCTGTAAGGGGAGCGCTGCGTCGAGCGCCGTTCTCAACGGTGCGGGCAGATCGGTCGCGTCGCTCCAGCGCCCGACGGGACGCTGCCACAGGCGCGGCAGGATCTGACGAATGCGATAGGCAGGCTCACCGCGCGCACTGAGCCAGTCGGCAAGCGCACTGCGCGCCGCCTCCGGAGTGAGGCTGAGGAGATCGATGGTCACTTGAAGGTGGCTTCGACACCCACGCGATACGCCGAACCGACCTCGTTCACGCCGGTATCGCGCGCGAGTGTGACGCGATACTTCCCAATCATCAAACCGAGCCCGGCCACCGGACGCCAGCTGGCGCCGCTGGAGTAGCCGCCTTCACGGGCCACCATCAGATCGAACGAAACCTTGCGCACGAGCTCCGCTCCGACGCCAAGCTGATGATCGGCGGCAAAGCCGTGTCCAAACGCGAGACCGTAACGGCCTCGGACCACGACGCGATCGCGTCCACCCGAGACCGATCCCTGCCAAAGACGTGCTTCGATTCCAGCGTACAGATCGTGCGCAGGATCATTGAACTTGAGCGAGGAGAAGAAGTGTGTGGCCAGCGCGACGCGCAGCCGGTCGCCCGCGAAATTGCGACTCGCGCCGACATCGAACGTCCAGCGATCTGAGCGCGACGTGTCGAGGCGTGTCTCTTGCGAGGCGATCGTGGCGCCAAGGTTTGTCCCGGCGATCCTGCGTGCCCAGGTTGCGCCGAATGCAAATGTGTAGACGGGGATCGTGGCGCCCGTGGGATCGGGACTGTCGATCGTCTGCGTCAGGTCGCTCAGCCCAACGCGTCCGTACAGTAGCCCAACTTGTCCGAAGCGCCCAGCCGACGCGCGGACTGTAGCGATCATGCCGGTGGCATCCACGGCTGAGGGTGTCTGAATCGCTTCGAAGGCGAGCTGTAATCTCGCTGGTGCGCTGTCGGGGACTTGCGCCGGATTCCAGAACGCGGCCGCGGCGCCGGTTGCCAAGGCAGTGGGTATCGGCAACGTCGTCGCGGCGACGCGCCAAAGCGTCGATCCCGCCGGCGCCTGCTGTCCTGCGGCTGCTCCTGACGCCGCGAAAAAGAGTCCTAGGACCAGCAGGCCAATGCGTTGCATGCCGAACGTTTACTCAGGGCTGTGGCGCCGTCAACTCAAGTCAACTATCTTCAACCGGTTACGGCACTTGGACATACTCCATTGCGGCTCTCAGAACTCCTGACGCCCGACCGAATCCGGGTACCATTACGGGCCCAGAGCAAGGAAGGCGTGCTCCGGGAATTGGTCGATCTGCTCGTGGGAGGCAACGGAGCCTCGGATGATGTCTTTCAGGCGATACTCGAGCGCGAGCGGCAATTCCCGACGGGCATCGGCTATGGAGTCGCCGTACCGCACGGCAAGACCCCGGCTCTGACGAATCTCCTGGCGGTCGCCGGGACGACACTAGCGCCGGTGCCCTATGAAACGGTCGATGGCGAACCTGTTCGCCTCTTTTTTTTGCTGGCCGGCCCGGAGTCGCAGGCGGGAGCACATGTCAAGGCGCTGAGCCGTATCTCGCGGCTCGTGCGGCGCGAACCGATCCGCGCCCGCCTCGTGGGCGCGCAGACACCGGAAGAGTTCTTCCAAATCCTCTGTGAAGCGGAGAGGGGGGGCGCATAGAGACTCGGACCACCTGGCGCACGCATCGCTGCGGGTCGCTGCGAAAGGAGCACATTGGACAGCGGGTGCGATTGGGGGGCTGGGTCCACCGCCGCCGTGACCTGGGCGGCATCGTCTTCCTCGATCTCCGCGACCGCGACGGTCTCGTTCAGGTCGCGCTCGGTCCGGGGTGGGCGGCTCCCGATCTCGTATCCCGTGCCCAAACCGTCGGGACTGAGACGGTCGTCCTCGTCGAAGGGGAAGTCACCGCGCGGCCGCCCGCGATGCGGAATGCGGAGCTCGCGACCGGGGATGTGGAGGTCCACGCCACGGTCCTGGAGATCGTGGGACCGGCGGAGACGCCCGCGATTCCCGTCGCGCGCGGGAAAGGCGAAGAGCTCCCGGCCGAAGAGCTGCGTCTCAAGTACCGCCATCTCGATCTGCGGCGGCCGGAGCTCCAGGCGAATCTCATTCTGCGCCATCGCTTGCTGCAGCGCGCGCGTCGCGCGTTGAGCGAGCTGGACTTTCTCGAGATCGAAACGCCGATCCTCTCCAAGCCCACGCCCGAAGGCGCGCGTGACTACCTCGTGCCGTCACGGGTACACCCTGGCGAGTTCTACGCGCTGCCGCAGTCGCCGCAGATCTACAAGCAGCTGCTCATGGTGTCCGGTTTCGACCGCTATTTCCAGATCGCGCGCTGCTTCCGCGACGAGGATCTGCGGTACGATCGGCAGCCGGAGTTTTCGCAGATCGATATCGAGGCATCCTTCGTCGGCCAGGAGGATGTGATGGGGTTCGTCGAGACCGTGCTCGTCGCGCTGTGGGACGAAGCGGGTCACCGGATCGGCCGGCCGTTTCCGCGGCTCACGTGGCGTGAGGCGATGGAGCGATTCGGCACCGACAAGCCGGATCTTCGTTTCGAATTCACGATCGCGGATTGGACCGCGCAGGTGCGGCCGCTCGCGGTACCGTTCTTCCAGGGGGCGCTCACCAACGGAGCGCGCGTGCGTGGCATCGCCGTCAAGGGCGGCGGCACGCTTTCGCGTAAAGACGTCGATCAGCTTGCCGAGACGGCGAAAACGCACGGCGCGCCCGGGCTCGCCTGGGTGAAGCGACAGGGTGAACAGGTCTCCGGCTCCGTCGGCAAACACTTCACGGCCGAGGCGCTCGGCCGGCTCGGCGTGGGCGACGGAGACGTGGCGCTCATGACCGTCGGTCCCGACCGCGTGACGTCACCCGCGCTCGACAAAGTGCGGCAGGAAGTCATCCGGCGGCTCGCGCCGGCGCCCAAAAGCGCGCATGCCTTCTGCTGGGTCGTGGACTTTCCGCTGTTCGAGCCCGATCCCGAGACAGGAAAGCCGGTGTTCGCCCATCATCCGTTCACAGCGCCGCATCCGGAGGATGTGCGCAAGCTCGACACCGATCCGTTCGCCTGTCGCGCGCTCCACTACGACGCCGTGTACAACGGCAACGAGCTGGGGTCTGGCTCGATCCGTATCACCGACCCGGCCATTCAGCGCAAAGTCTTTGCGCACCTCGGTCTGTCACCCGCGGATGTCGACGCGCGTTTCGGCTTTCTGTTGACCGCGTTGGCGGCAGGGGCCCCGCCGCATGGCGGCTTCGCAGTCGGGTTCGACCGCACGGCCATGCTCCTTGCCGGAGCAGGTTCGCTGCGCGACGTGATCGCGTTTCCGAAAACGACCGCGGCGCGAGCGCTCTTCGAGGGTGCGCCGGCTCCGGCCCGCACCGAAGACCTGGCCGCACTTCATATAAAGGTGGTGCCTCCCCATGAGTGACGACGTCATCCAGCGGCTGTCGGTCGAGGGTGTGGACCCGCTGGCGCTGGCCGGTGTGAACGATGCCAATCTGCTCGAGCTCGCGCGCCGGCTCGGCGTACGTGTCTCGTTGCGCGGGGATACGCTGTCCATCGCGGGATCCGCCGCGGCGACCGAGCGAGCGGGCACCGTGGCCCAGGCGTTGATCGATCTCGCGCGCATGGGCGAAAACCTCGACGTTCACGACGTGGAACGCGTGGTGGCAGACGAAGCGCAGGGCGAGCTCGCGGAAGGTCGCCAGGCGGCCCCGCCGGACCTCGTGAAGATCATTCTGCCGGGCTTGCGGCGGGTGATTCAGCCGAAAACCGCCGGCCAGCGCGAGTACCTCCGCGCGATCGCCGATCACGACATCGTCATCGGCATCGGGCCGGCCGGCACCGGCAAGACCTATCTCGCGGTGGCGGCGGCGGTGGATGCGCTCGCCCGCAAGCGCGTCCGGCGCATCATCCTGGCGCGGCCGGCGGTGGAAGCCGGGGAGAATCTCGGATTTCTGCCCGGAGATCTTCAGGAGAAGGTCGACCCGTACCTGCGGCCGCTGTACGACGCCCTCGAAGACATGATGCCGCGCGAGCGCGTGCAGAAGGCGCTCGAAACCCGAACCATCGAGATTGCGCCGCTGGCCTACATGCGCGGCCGCACGCTCAACGACGCGTTCGTGATCCTGGACGAAGCCCAGAACGCGACCGGCATGCAGATGAAGATGTTCCTGACTCGTCTGGGCGTGAACTCGCGCGCCGTCATCACCGGCGATAAGACGCAGATCGATCTGCCGAACCGCGAGGACTCGGGGCTGCTGCAGGTCGAGCGCATCCTTCCCGGCATCGAAGGGATCGGCTTCTGCTACCTGAGCGACGCGGACGTCGTGCGCCATCGCCTGGTGCGTGACATCATCCGCGCCTACGCCGAGGATGCGCAGGGTTAGATGAAACTCCCGACCCGCGAGACGATTCGCTATCACGCGACGCGCTGGGTGTGGGTGCCGTTCCTGGCACTCGTCGCGCACGTGTCCTTCCCATCCGGTGCCGCCGACGTCGCGCCGCTCCTGGAGCCCGGCGCGCGCTCCGACAAAGAGATCGTCGCGCCCTTCAACTTCGTGGTGAACAAGTCGGAGGACGAGCTGCAACGGGAAGCAGAGGAGCTCGCCGCATCCGCGAAACCGATCTACGAGTTCCGGCAACGCGCCTACGACAGCACGGCGACGACGATGGCGGCATTCTTCACCGCCGTGGATGCCGCGGCCGACCAGGGGCAGCAGGCGATCATCAGCGCCGCGGGGGAGTTCGGGGTACCCGTCACCCCGCAGGAGGCTGCGTACCTGAGCAAGGGCGGCAAGCGTCGCGCGCTGCAGCAGGCGCTCCAGAAGCTGTTCGACCGCACGCTGGCGCAGGGGGTCACCGGGCCCGGCGTCCTGCAGGTCGAGCAATCCCGCGAGCTGATCGTGCGGCGTGGGTCGACGGAATCATCCGTCTCGCGCGATCAAGTGCTCACGTTCGCGCACTACTTGAGTCGCGCGAAGCAGCTGCACCCCGACGCCGGCTCGAGCGTCGGCGACGTCCTGTACCTGAAACTGGTCCGGCAGTTCTTCCGGCCCACGTTGATTCCCAAACAGCTCGAGACGGAACGGCGCCGCAACGAGCTGCGTGGCAGCGTCGATCCCAGCAAATACATCGTGCGCGCGGGCGACCGCATCGTCGCGCCGCACGAAGTCGTCACGAATGAAGCACATGAGCGGCTCGTCGCGCTGCATCAGGAGCTGCTGCGCCGCGGCGCAGCCACGACGTACTCGATTCGCGGCGTCGTGGGTCCGCTGCTCCGGGACACGCTGCTGCTGTCGATCTTCTGGGTCTTGCTGGTCTTCTACCGGCGCGAAACGTACACGGACTTGCGCCAGGTCGCGTTGATCGGCGGACTGTTCGCGATCCTGTTGCTGCAAGCGGGGATCGTGGCGCGGTCCTATCCGGAGCATCCCACCATCATTTTCATGCCCTTTGTGGCCATGATGATGACCGTGCTCTTTAACGGCCGCGTCTCCATGATCGCGGCGATGATCCTGGCCGTCGTGATCGGTCTACAACCGGTCTTCCACGATGTACCGGCGCTGTTCTTGTGTCTCATCGGCGGCGTGACGGCGGCGCTGTCAGTACGCGCCCTGCGGAGCCGCAGCAATTTTTACGCGCCGGTCCTGATCATCGCGGCAGGCTACCTCATGGGCGCACTGGCACTAGGCCTCTCCGGCGGCTGGCCGATCGCGGAGATTGGCCTACGCGGATTGCTGGGCGCGCTGAATGGACTGGTCTCCGCCGGGCTGACGTTCTTCCTGCTCCCCGTCGCGGAATCGGTCACGCACATCACCACCGATCTCACGCTGCTCGAGCTATCCGACCCCAGCCGGCCGCTGCTCCGGCGCCTGTCACTCGAGGCACCGGGGACGTACGCCCATAGCGTGGCGATGGCGAACCTCGTCGAAGCCGCCTGCAACCGCATCGGGGCCAATGGACTCCTGGGGCGTGTGGGCTGCTACTATCACGACATCGGGAAGGTGAAGAATCCGCTGTACTTCGTGGAGAATCAGATCCCGGGCAACAATCCTCACGACCGGCTGAAGCCGGTGCAATCGGCGCAGATCATCAAAGCGCACGTGATCGACGGACTGGCATTGGCGGCCGAAGCGCAGTTGCCGGACTCGGTGGCCGCCTTCATCCCCGAGCACCACGGCACAAGCGAAATCACCTACTTCCTCGATAAAGCGAAGAAGATCGACGGCGGTCAGGCACGGAACCCCGATGATTTCGTGTATCCCGGCCCCAAGCCCCGGTCGATGGAAACCGCGATCGCGATGATCGCCGATTCGGTCGAGGCGGCGCTGCGCGTACTCGAGGATCTGACACCGCAGAAGATCGAGGAAGCGATCGATCACATCGTGAAGACCAAGGTGAATGCCGGCCAGCTCGACGAAGCGCCGCTGACGCTGCGACAGATCGAGCAGGTGAAGGCGGCATTCCTCCTGGTGCTCAGCGGGATGTATCACAACCGCATTGACTATCCGGAGTCCAGTGGCGGCATCGGCGCGGCCTGGCAGCCGGCGACCGCGCGGCGTTAATCGGGG
>MNDR01000007.1 GCA_001915025.1 Gemmatimonadetes bacterium 13_2_20CM_2_65_7 | reverse complement strand
CGCGTGTCGCGCGACACGGCAGCTACGCAATCGACGCGACAAACTGGAAACGTGCAACGCTCCGGCCGTCAGCCCGGCCCGGTGGCCAACAAGGAGAGACCCGCCGTCGACAGCGCAGCGATCGACCGGCAGTTGGACTCCGTCATGGAGCTGGTACTCCATCCGCAAACGAGCGGTACGGGGCGGGACCAGGCGACGGCGATCTACAACAACAACGGCGTTCCTCCGACACTGCGCGCCCAGGCGGCGTTCATGGTGGCGCAGGCCTTCTTGCTCGATGGCAAGAACGCCGAAGCCTGCCGCTGGAACGGATTGGCGTTGAACCTGAGGCCGACGAACCCGCCGTATCAGCAATTCAAGCGTGATCAGAGATGCGCCTCGTGAGCTTCTTCAACACGAGGAAACCGATCCGGGTCGAGGTGTTCGCCAAGACCGATCTCGGTCGCACGCGCGATCACAACGAGGACAGGTTTCTCGTTGCGGACCTGACCAAGAAGAGCGCATCGCTGCTTCCCGACGTGCGCCGACACGACATTGGCCCGCGTGGCACCTTGTTCGTGGTCGCCGACGGCATGGGCGGCGCCGCGGCGGGCGAGCTGGCGAGTGAAATGGCTGCCGACACGATCTACGCCCACCTCCTCAAAACCTGGAATGCTGAGGATGAGGTGACGCCGCAGCGGTTCGCATATCGGCTCAAGGAAGCCGTGGAGGTCGCGAACGCGAGCATTCACGCGCACGCGAAGGCCCACCCCGAGGTCCGCGGGATGGGCACGACGACGACCGCCGCGGGCGTGCTGAACGACCATCTCTATCTCACGCAGGTCGGCGACAGCCGGGCCTATCTGATTCGCGGCGGCGAAGCGCATCAGATCACAAAGGATCAGTCGCTGATGCAACGCCTGGTCGAGGCGGGCGAGCTGACCGAAGAGGAAGCCGCGCAGAGCGAGCGCCGCAACATCATCCTCCAAGCGCTGGGTCCCGACCCCAAGGTCAAAGTCGATCTCACGCATCAGGAAGTGCGGCGCGGCGACATCCTGGTGCTCTGCTCGGACGGCCTCTCCGGACAAGTAAAGAAGGAAGAGATCGCCAAGATCGTGACCGCAGCGCCGGACCTCAGCACGGCATGCGACCGGCTGATCGCGCTGGCGAATGAGCGTGGCGGCCCCGACAACATCACCGTGGTGATCGCGCGCTTCGACGGTGACGGCCTGCGCTACTCCGGCAGCGGGCAACCGGAAGACGTCGGCCATCAGGTGTATCCGCTGATCGACACCGAGACGAGCACCGAGCCCGTGCCCATCTATAAAGGAAGCAGGCCACCGGTGCCGAACAGGGAAACTCGCAGCAACCGGACGCTGACCGTCGTGCTGGTTGCCGTGGCCGTCCTCGCCGCCCTCGCCTGGTACCTCACGCGCGAGCCGTGAAAGCGCAATTCAAGTTTCTCTCCGGGGCGCGCGCGGGACAGGTCGAAGCGTTCCGGAAGGGATACATCGGCCTGGGCCGCCATCCGCTCTCGGATGTCCGGTTCGACGCCGAGCGCGACCTCGACGTCTCTTCCCGGCATGCGGCGATCGTGCGCAAGACGGAGGGGTTTGTCCTTCAGGACCTCGGCAGCCGTAACGGCACGTTCGTAAACGGCAAGCGCATCACCGGCGACACGCCGCTCAAGGACGGGGACGTGATCGGATTCGGTGCCAACGGCCCGGCGCTCGAGTTCGCGGTCATCGAGGCCGACACCGACATCCCCACCACCACAGCCGCCGAAGGGATGGCCGCGCGCGCATCGACGCCGCGCGAGGTGGTCCGCGCGACTCCGGCTTCGCCGCCGCTGCATTCGCTATCACGACGGAGTACAGGCGTGCGCATCGCGGTCGAAGTCGCGCGGCAGACGGCGCAATTGCGGCGCACCACCAAAGTTCTGATCGTGCTGCTCCTGATCGTCGGCACCGGCTTCACCTGGATGCAGTGGGATGGGCGGCGGCGAGCGCATGAGCTGACGCAGCTGCAGGCGCGCGCCGACAGCCTCATGATCGAGTCGCGCGACATGACGACGCGCTTCAGATCAGAGCTCCAGGGCGTGCGCGATGCCCTCACAACTTCGCAGACGGAGACGACGCGGCTGCGCCGTGAGCTGGACGGCTCGAGCGGCGACGCGTCATCCGTGGCTCGCCTGCGCACCGAGCTCGACGCCGCCGAGCGCCGACAGCATGCCCTGGCCGGCGCCGTGGGCGGCGTCGACTATCGGGCGATCTCGCACCGCAATCAGGAAGCGGTGGCCATTGTGATCGTCGAATTCACGGACGGCGACCGGTTCAGCGGGACCGCCTTCTCCGTGGACTCGATGGGCACGATGGTCACGAACAAACACATCCTCGTGGGCGAGGACGGGACCAAGACCGCCAAGCGGATCGGCATCATCTTCTCGGGCAGCACGCAGATGTGGCGCGGCGAGATGATCGGCGTCTCGGCGGAGGCGGATCTGGGTGTGTTGCGCGTCCTGATCAAAGGCGGTACGCCGCGCGTCGCGGGGATCGCGAAAACTCGCGAGGGTATCGAGCGCGGCGATCCGGTCGCGATCCTCGGCTATCCGCTGGGCTTCGACCTGCCGATGGAAGCGCAGGGCGGCCACCCGATCGCCGAGCCGACGCTCACGGTGGGAACGGTGAGCAAGGCGCTCACGTCAGTGGTACAGGTGGATGCGTACGGCGCCCCGGGGTCGTCAGGTAGTCCGATCTTCGATCGCGACGGCCGGGTGATTGCGATTCTTTATGGCGGCGAGCGTGAATCGAACGGCAAGATCATCTTCGCCGTGCCCGCCTACCAGGCCGCTGAGTACCTCAGGAGCCTCGGCTTACCCAAGTAGGCGCATTGTGTCGTCTGGCGCGGCCGCTCCTTGACGATCACAGCACAGACCGGTAGAACACGATCTTATGCGCGACAGCGCTCCTGCGATCCTGCTCGTGCTCCTCGCGGCCGCCACCGGCTGCAGCGACTCGACCGGTCCGACCAAAGCCATCCAGCCAACTATCACCGCGGGCGCGTCTCATAGCTGTCTGCTCTCACGAACCGGCGCCGCTTCGTGCTGGGGAGATAACGCGTGGGGCGAGCTCGGTAACGGATCCAAGACGAGTAGTGCCCGGCCCGTCCCGGTTTCCGGTGGGATCGAATTCACCACGATCACGGCGGGGGAATCGTACACGTGCGGCTTGGACCGAACGGGCGCCGCCTATTGCTGGGGGTACTACGTCGAACTCGGAAACGGCTCCACGACCAGTAGCTCCGTCCCCACTCCCGTATCCGGGGGTCTCCGATTCACGCAGCTCGTTGCCGGATTCTCGCACGCCTGCGCGCTGACGAGTTCCGGCGCGGCTTACTGCTGGGGATCGAACCCCTACGGCGAGCTCGGCACCGGGGACACTATGAGAAGTCTCGTACCGGTTCCTGTCGCGGGTGGGTTGAAGTTCAGCGCGCTTGCCACAGGAGGTGCTCACACGTGTGGAATCACGAACTCTGGAGCAGCGTATTGCTGGGGACTCAACGGCGCGGGACAGCTCGGCAACGCGTCGGCTCCGAATCCCAGCTATGTACCGGTTGCGGTGTTTGGTGGGTTGACATTCACGGCAATCACGGCCGGAGACTCACACAGCTGCGGGATCATCGGATCGGGCGCGCCGTACTGTTGGGGTTCCAACTCGTACGGTGAATCGGGCAACCTCAGTAGCGGGAGCTCGGTTCCAAAAGCTGTCATCGGCTTTCGTACTTTGACTAGCGTCAACGCCGGCGGTTCACACACCTGCGGCCTCACAAGTTCGGGAGCGGCGCACTGCTGGGGCTATAACAGCGAAGGAGAGCTGGGCGATGGTACAGTGACGGACCGGATCGGCCCGGTCGCTGTCAGCGGGGGGCTGGGGCTTCGCACAATCGCAACTGGATCGAACCACACCTGCGGTCTCACCAGCAGCGATGCGGCATACTGTTGGGGTAGCAACCACTTCGGCGAACTTGGCCGCCCACTCGAGCGCGGGCTCACTCCGGCCCTTGTAAGCGGCCTCACCGGCATCGCGAGTTTGAGTGCTGGCTCGGAGAGCCAGCACACTTGCGCGCTGACGGGGACGGGCGCCGCATTCTGCTGGGGCAGAAACGCAGAGGGCCAGTTAGGCAATGGCCTGATGGCGTCGAGTGCGGTTCCTGAGTCGGTGTCGGGCAACAGAGCATACAGCGCCATCTCGACGGGCACTATACACACGTGCGCGGTCACCACCGGAGGCATCTCGTACTGCTGGGGCAATGGTGCGTGGTGGCAACTCGGCAACGGAAGTTCCGCGTCGTCCGCAGTGCCGCTTGTCGTCTCAGGTGGTCTGACGTTCACCGCCATTGCAGCGGGACTCTTCGACGCCTGCGGGCTTGCGAATTCCGGCGCAGCCTACTGCTGGGGCTCCAATCTCGCCGGTGAGGTGGGGGATAGCACAACGACGGCCCGCTCCACGCCCGTCCCCGTCGTCGGAGGACTTACGTTCAGCTCTCTGTCAGTCAGTGATCTCGAGGCGTGCGGTCTCACAGGCTCCGGAAAAGCGTACTGCTGGGGCGATAACTATTACGGCCAATTAGGCGACAGCTCAAACGTCCGCAAGAGCGCTCCCACCGCCGTCGCTGGCGGACTCACGTTCACGGCTCTCTCGGTGGGAGAGCTGTATACCTGCGGCCTGGTGCCATCAGGTGCCGCCTACTGCTGGGGCTACAATTACGCCGGCCAGTTGGGCAATGGCACGACAACAAACGTGTCATTCCCCGTCGCCGTCGTTGGTGGGCGAACATTCATTGCGATCTCGGCGGGAGGCACACACACCTGCGCCGTCACGCCAGCGGGCGCGGCGTATTGCTGGGGGTTGAACCACTCCGGTGAGCTGGGCAACGGCTCAACCGATTCCAGCTACGTGCCCGCCGCAGTATCTGGCAGTGTGACGCTCACGGCCATTCAATCCGGTTTCGCACACACCTGTGCAATCGCAAGCGGCGGCACCGCGTACTGCTGGGGCGACGACTATTACGGTCAGCTTGGCAGAGGCGTCTTCGGATTTTCGACTGTGCCGATTGCCGTTCAGCCGTAAGGCACCGGCCGGCGCCGACTCGCGCTAGCGCGCAGCCGAGCGCTCGATCACCATCATCTTGAAAGTGCCTGGCAGAATCGGCGGCCGCCGCCGCGGATTCGCCGCTGTCGATTCCGCGGGCACGGGTCCGAAATCGGCCGTAACGACGTACAGGCGATGAGTCACGGGATCGAGCCCCATGTTCCGCGCGCCCGGCGCCGTCTGGACGTTTTGGACCACGTGGTACTGGTCCGGGCTATCCTCGTGGATCACCGTCAGAGTGCCATCCGCATTCGATGTGAATACGTCTCCGGCCGCGGCATCGAACGCCGCGCCATCGACTCCCATCCCGATCGGCGCCGTCGCGACGACGCGGCCAGCACCGTAGTCGGAAACTGCCAGCACACCGCTGCGACAGCCGCTGAAGAGCCGATGATGCGTGGTATCGATCGCCATCGCGACTGGATTCTTGCATCCGGTCGTAGGCCAGCGGCGGGTGACCGTCGCTGATTTGCCATCGATCTCCACGATCTCCGCGTTGTCCACGATGTTCACGAACAATTTTCCGTTACCTGCCGCGACGCCTGATTCCGGTTTGCCACCCAACGGAATGTTGGTGACGCGCTGTCCCGAAGCCGGATCGATCACCGACGCCGACTGCGCATCGCCGTTGAACGTGAAGACGCGATTGGAGACTGCGTCGTAGGTGATGGCATCGGCGTCTTCGGCTGCGGGTGTCCTCCCGAGCACCTTGAGGCTGGTCGGGTCGAACATGACGACCGAGCTGTCGTTGCCTGATGTCGCAAAGCCGTGATGCGCCGCCGGGGCCAACGCGACGCCGTGCGCCCCCTGAATCGGCGCGACTTCGCCGAGGACCTTGCCATCAGTTTCATCGACGACCATGAACCGGTTTTGGCGGGCAATGAACACGCGATGGTTGGCCGGATCGGGCGTGACGTAGTCCCACCTCCCGTCCCCGCCCAGGGTGTACGTGTGCGTGATGCGGTACTGGCTGGTGGCTTGCCCCTGTGCGTTCTGCATCGCAAAGACGACGAGGCTGAAGAGTCCGAGAATCATCCGCCGCTCCGAGTTGAAGGTCCTTCCTGCTTCCATAAATCGATCGGCTTGCCCACGCCCTTGGGTTTGAAGGGAAGCATAACCTTGCGCCCCTCTCCTGCCGAGGCGTAGGCGGCGTACAGAACTTCCTGCACGACGCGCCCCGTCTCGCCGTCCGCGATCGGCGTTTCGTTGCCACGCACACAGCGTGCGAAGTGCCGCATCTCCTGCGGGAACCCGTAGTTCCAATGCTCCTCGAACACGGGATACGTCCAGCCCTTCGTCGTCGCCGCCTTTTCGACGGCGTAGCCGAATCCGACTTCGGAATAGGTCGGCAGCGCGTTGCCCATCAGCAGATCGGCATACGTCTGCCCTTTGTCGCCGAACACTTCGATGCTGTCGTCCATGCCGCCGGGCCGATTCCAGCTGCTCTCGACCATGCCGATCGCTCCGGTCGCGAATTCAATGATCGTGAGGGCTTCGTCCTCACCCTGGGTGCGATCCCGATGCACCTGCGTTGCCATCTGCGAGTAGACGCTCTTGATCTTCGGCTTGCCGAGGAACCACCAGCAGAAGGCGATGCCGTGACATCCCAGGTCCATGACGGCGCCGCCTCCTGACTGCTCGACGTCCCAGAACCAGGGGGAGTGCGGCCCCGAATGTTTCTCGCCCTGCTTCACGAGGTGCACTCGGCCGAACGCTCCCTCGTCCGCCATCTGCTTGGCCTTCACGTACTTCGGAGTGAAAAACAGCTCCTCGGCGTACAGCAGCAATACACCCGCCTTGTGACACGCAGCGATCATGGCATCGGCTTCCTCGAGCGTCATGCACAGCGGCTTTTCGCACACGACATGCTTGCCCGCCTCGGCGGCGTCGATGGTCATCTGCGCGTGCAGCCGATTGGGCGCCGTGATCCAGACCAGCTCGACGTCGCGATCCCGCAGCAGCTCGCGATAGTCGGTGCTCGCGCGCGCGACGCCGTGACGCTTTGCGAAGTCGGCCGCATGGCCCTTGGTCGGCGATGCGACGGCGACGACCTCGACCTCGTCTGGAACAGCCTTCGCCGCACCTGCGACGCAGTCCGCCTGAAAACGTGAGCCGATGATTCCGATTCTCACTTTGGACATGCGGCCATTCTACCGCAGCAAGCGGTTCTTGGTAACGTTTGGCTGCCTGGCGGCATTTGTCCTATGAGCATGACCATACCAGCTGTGAGACCGTCGAGCCTCCCGCGTGTGGATGCCCAGGCTCTGGGCACGTTGTACGACACGTACGCACGCCAGCTCTTTCGCCTCGCTTACCGATTGGTCGGAACGCGCGAAGACGCCGAGGATGTCGTGCACGATGTATTCGTCGGGCTACCGGATGCGTTCGCGCATTACGAAGAACGCGGCCGTCTCGATGCCTGGCTGCGGCGGGTCACGGTGCGTGTCGCATTGATGCGCCAGCGCAGTCGCGAACGGCGCCGCGAGATATCCCTCCACAGCGCCGCAGATGTCCCGACTCCGGCAGGGCTTACGCCGGAACAGATCGAGCTGCAGGCGGCAGTGAATGCGCTTCCCGGAGCGCTGCGCACCGTGCTCGTGCTCAAGGAAATGGAAGGTTATAGCCACGCCGAAATCGCGGCGTTGCTCGGCATCAGTGCGGTGACGTCGCGGGTGCGACTCTATCGAGCGATGCGCAGCGTGAGAGAGCGATTGGAGGATCGCCAATGAACAGGGATCTGCGAACAAAGCTTCAGCAACTGCCAGTCCCGGAACCGCGGCCCGAGCTGCGTGAGCGGATTCGCGCAAGCCGCGCCGCAGGCGAACGGATCACCTTGCCTACGGACGCTGAACCACGTTGGCGCCTGATTGTACCCCACGTGGCGGCCGCAGCGATTGTTTTGCTCGCACTCTCATGGATCGCCTACCAGCGATTCGGAGACCGCGATCGCTACGTTCCATCCGCGGCGAGCTTCTTTGCTGGCAGCCCGTTCTGGCCGACGCCTGCGCTTAGTCAGGAAATCGCGACCGGCGATACGGTCGGCCGCGCACGCTACCCGCTGCTCGACCGCGTGCCCTCGCGCGATTTGCGACCGGGCTCGTGGAGTTACCGGGCCACGATGACGACAGATGGACTGGTCACCACGGAGCAAGGCCACCGGAAGTTTTCTATCGCGCCTACGACCGTCGGCGGGGTCCTGGCTCTAGCGATTGTCACGAGCGGAACGGGACGATACAGCCCCGAGGGGTTCGCGGGATGCGGACATCAACTGGGTGGGGTCGGTCTATCGCGCGCTCTTCCAGCTGACACCGCTGAACAGCTCGTGGCGCGGCAGCGTGTACGTGCCGTGGATCACGTACCCCAGCCGCGTGCGTGTACTTGCGATCGACCTCCGCGTGACCGGTAGTGAGCGTGTCACGTTGCCCGCGGGCAGCTACGACACGTGGGTTGTGAGCGTGCGCTTCCGCGATGATGAGGCCCGTGTCTATGTCAGCAAGACTTCTGGCCTAGTCGTGAAAATCGCTATGCCGATGGGGGAGGATGCTGTCTGGGAGCAGGTGCTGAGCGGAAGCTGAGCGAACTCTTATCGCCTGTCCCACACGGCCACTCCGACGCGCGAGTCGGCCGTTCCGTAATAGAGAAACCATCGTCCTTTGAACGGGACGAGGCCTTCCACGAACGTAGTACCGTTTGAATACTGGCCGGTCCGCTCGTAGCTCTCGGTCGGGCGGATGAAAGGCATACCCGAGCGCGCAATGAGCTTGAGAGGGTTACGCGCATCGAACAGCGCCTGGCCACCGGCGTAAACCCGCGCCGGCAACGTGGAGTCGCCGTATGTGGCACTGTTCCCGGCGTTGTACAACACGAGAATACCGTTTCCCGTGAGCAGTGCCGGCGGACCACCCTCGACCAACCACGAATCGAAGTACCCGGGTCGCGGCGAGAGCACGTTGATCAGGCGCCCGTTGTCATCCTCGACTGGTGTCCAGTCCAGCAGGTTGTCGGACGTCGCGATGTGGAGATCCGGGACTCCGAAGTACATCCAGTACCTGCCGTTGACCCGCGTGGCGATGACGTGATTGCCTGCGACTCGACTGAGGATGGCGCCCGACTTCGACTCGGCACGCAGATACTTGCCACGAGCGACGCCGGCAAAGGCAGGCCCATGCTTCGTCCAGTTGATGAGATCGCGCGACGTCGCAACCGCCAGCCGCGGGATGTCGCGGTTCCATTGCGTGTAGGTGAGCACATAGGTGCCGTCGTCGGATTCGACGATCCGCGGATCCTCGACGCCGCCCGGCCACTCATACTGCCGCTGCGCGTCGGTGTCGGGATACAGTACCGGCGCGCCGCGCCGCGTGAACCGCAGGCCATCGCTGCTCTCGGCCAACCCCAATCGCGAGGTGTGCCGGCCGATCTGCTGCTCGCCGCTCGCATCTTCTGCGCGATAGAGCACGAAGACTTTTCCGTCCTTCACGACGGCGGCCGGATTGAAGGTGGCGTATTCCTCCCACGCGACCACGCTGTCCGTCATCGGTGAGCGGAAATGGGAGGTCGGATTTGGTGTGATGATTGGATTCACCTGCGCCGGCTTTACAAACGGGCCGAACGTCCAGGTCTGCGTTATCAGGAGCAGGAGATTCATACGAGCCGGTGTTAAGGGAGCGAGTAGGCGACGTACGCGTCACCCGACTTCGTGCCCAACTTACCGCCACCCGCCGCGATGACAACGTACTGCCGACCTCGGACCCCAAACGTGCTGGGCGTCGCATAACCAGCCGCCGGCAGGGACGTCTCCCACAGCAGCTGACCCGTTGTCTTGTCGAACGCGCGGAATTTCGCGTCCATCGTGGCGGCGATAAAGACGAGACCGCCCGCCGTGACGATCGGCCCGCCGTACTGCTCTGCTCCTGTGGCAAGACCGCCCTTCGCTGCCAGCGCGGGATGCTCGCCAAGCAGAATTCTCCAGCGGTACTCGCCGGTGTTGAGATCGATCGCGCTCAACGTGCCCCACGCTGGCCTGATGGCGGGAAATCCAGCCGAGTCGCGCCACCGTTCGTAGCCGACGAACTCGTAGGGCGAACTGGTCTGCAATGGATGGGCCGTGCTTGCGGGAAGCGGTTCCGTGAGTCGTTTGCCGACGACGTACTCGATCACGGCGCGCTTCTCTTCAGCGGGAAGACCCGCGAATGAAGGCATGAAGCCACGGCCGTATTCGACGATCTGAAACACTTGCTCGGGTGTAAGTCGCGCACCGATGCCGCTGAGCGACGGCGCGCGATCGTGACCGCGCCGATCGACGCCGTGACAGGCGGCGCACGCGCCGGCGTATACCGCGGCCCCAGTTCTCGGCACGCCGGTGTGTATCGGGATCCTCGCGACCTCACGCATCGCGGCGATCCACGGCACGTCGCTTGCGTTGACGTAGAGGACACCCGTCTGGGTGTCGACCGCTGCCCCGCCCCACTCTCCACCGCCGTCGAAGCCCGGCAGGACGATGCTGCCTTCGCGACTCGGCGGCGTGAACAGGCCATCGTGTCGCAGTGACCGAAAGCGCCGTCGCTCGGCTGGCGTGACGTCGGCCTCGGTGATTGACTGCCGGGCGAACGGTGCAGGAGTGAGCGAATACGGTTGCGTCGGCCACGCGCGCTCGCCCCGCAAATTGGAGGCGGGTACTGCACGCTCCTCGATCGGAAAGAGTGGATTACCGGAACCACGATCGAACAGGAAGACGAACCCGCTCTTCGTAATCTGCGCGACCGCATCCACGCGCTTTCCATTGTGCATGACTGTGACGAGGTTCGGTGACGCTGGCAGATCACGATCCCAGAGATCGTGATGCACCGTCTGGAAGTGCCAGATCCGTTTGCCGGTCGTGGCAGCGAGCGCGAGCAACGAGTTCGCGAAGACGTCGGCACCCAGCCGATCGCCGCCGTAAAAATCGGGCGAGGCCGAGCCAGTCGGGATATAGACGACGCCGCGGGCAGTATCCACTGTCATGCCCGCCCACGAGTTCGCGCCGCCCGCTGTCTTGTAGGCGTCGGCTGGCCAGGTGTCGTATCCGAATTCGCCCGGCCACGGAATGGTATGGAAGGTCCAGCGGATCTTGCCGGTGCGCGCATCGTAGGCGCGTACGTGACCGGGCGCCGCACCCTCTTCTTCTCCGACTCGCGTGCCCCAGATCAGTATGTCCTTGTAGACGACTCCCGGACTGGTCGACACCAAGTATGCATCGGTGACGTCGCGTCCGAGGCCCACGCCGAGGTCCACGGAGCCGGAGTCGCCGAAGGTGGGAATCGGATGACCGGTCTGCGCATCGAGCGCGTACAGCCGGCGGCCGGCGGCGAAGAAGATGCGCCGGTCGCCGCCATCAGCCCAGTGCACGACGCCGCGGTTGACGTGTGACTCGCGGGCGCGATGCGCGAAGGGGTCGAATCGCCAGAGCAGCGTGCCACTCGCGGCTCGCAGCGCGATCGCGGCGAGCGCGGGCGTCGTCGTATAGAGCACGCCATTGACCACGATCGGCGTCGCCTGGATTTCGGAGTGGCCGTCCGCGGGAAGGTCGCCGGTGTGATAGATCCACGCGACCTTCAGGCGCCCGACGTTACGGCGATTGATCTGATCGAGCGCGGAGTAGCGCGTGTTCCCGGGACTGCCGCCCGTGACGCGCCAGTCCACGGTGCCCGCATCGCTCGCGGCTCGTTGCGTGCATGCAAGAGCGCCGGGAATCGCCAGGACGGCGAGGGCAGCGCGCCAACCGCGCACCAGTTACCTCGCCGGTGTCAGCACGATATTGCGAAACTCCACCGGGCCGTGATCGCCCTGGAGCATCAGCGGACCCGGCGAACCTTCATCGCTATCGAGCGCGCCTCCGGTGATTCCTGGTATCTCCTGGTTTCCTATCAGAGTCTTGCCGTTCAGCACCACCGTCAACATGCGTCCCACGAGCGTGATGTCGTACGCCTGCCACTCACCCGGCTTTCTCGCGGCGGCCTCGCTCGGCGGCAGAAAGCCGTAGACCGCGCCGAGGTGATCCTGAACCGGTTCGAGCGCGTCGCTATCCTCGATTTGGACCTCGTGTCGTCCACGAAGGTAAACGCCACTGTTCCCTTTCGGTGGATAGCGAAACTCGATATGCAGCTTGAAATCGTTGAACGTTTGGCGAGTGATGAGGTTGGTGCCGGCACGCGTGTTCGTGAGTATGCGATTCACGACACTCCAGTTTGCTCCCGGCGTTTGCCAGCTCGCCATGTCCGTGCCGTTGAAGAGAGCGATCGGCGCTGCCCAGTGTGGCGGCGAAGAGCGTCGCAGCAGCGGCGCTCGATTCGCGGTCCACGCGTAGCGCTTCCCGGCAGGATCGGTCAACCAGCCCGACAACTGATCGCCTCTCAGCACCCCTTCGACGTGCAGGTCGCTGTCCCCCCGCTCCCACTGCGGAGGAATTGAGAAGGAGAAGACGGAGTCCTTGAACTCAACTCGGGAAACCGGCCGCGCGCTGCCGACGACGCCAACGAAGCGCCCAACCAGCATTCGAGAGCCGGATCGCTCAACCTCGAGCCACGAGGGATAACGGCGCGACGAGTCGGTCACTGTCAGATCCCAACGCCCCACGATCGGATACTGCTGCGGCTGCTGAGCGTGGAGCGGTGAGGCAAGGACGACTCCAACGGCGGCGATGACGTAAGCCTCTCTCATCTTTTCCTCCCGGTGAGTCCGCTCGCGGAATCGAGCTTCATTAAATGCTTTGCGGGATCTTGACGATAGAACGTGCACAACAGGTCGTACAGCTCCGGGTCCTCATGATCGAGCTCTTCGGGCCGCTCGAAAAAGACTTCTGTCGCCACCGCAAAGAATTCAGCGATGTCCGTGGCTCCATACTCGCTCATGACGGTGGCCGCGTGGGCTGCGACCTTCGCGTCCAGGCGCTCGTAAGCACGCTGAAGTGTGCTGCTCCAATGGTCCGGATTCTCGACGCGAGGCTTCCAGGCTCGGTCGACTCCGGCCGGCGTGAGGTCGTACTCGTAGGCCAACTCGTGCGCGAACTCGTGTAACACGACATTGTGACCATCGCTTGGATCTCTTGCACCTTCAGAGACCGCGTCCCAGGAAATGACAATGATGCCGTTCCCCCAAGACTCTCCCAATTCGGGGAGCGGACGGTCGCGCTCGTTCGTCCAGACCCACTTGCGGGGATCGCGGACCGTTCGAGGCACGAACGTCGCAGGGTAGACGAGAATTTCGCGAAGTCCCGGGAAGGGCTCGCCCGGTATGGCGAGCGTGAGCAAGCACGCGTGTGCTGCGATGATGAGCTGCATCTCCTCGGTCAAGACGAGCCCCTGGCATCCCTCCCAATGCCGCGTCCCGATCAACTCGCCGCTGGCTCGCAGGAGAAGCGTGCGCTGCTCGTCGGAGAGATGGCGCATGGCGGGCGCCGCCGTGTCGAGTAGCGAGCTCCATTGCGCCGGGATCGGTCTCGCTGCCTGGCGACGTGCATCATTCTGAGCCATCGACAGCAGCAGCGGCCGCAGCACGAAGAAGCCTGCGGCCAGCAGCAGAGCACTTCCGATGCCGATTAGCAGCTCATCCACGGTGTCACGCGGTCACCGGCATCCTTTTTCCAGCTGAACCGTATCTCCGGGGCGGCGCGCGTTTGTAGTGCCGAGGACCTCGGTGCCGCCGAGCGCCTGCGCGCCATAGGACAAACCCGCCTCACCGCTGACGACGATCGAGTACGAACCGGGAGGGACCGTCGCGATCACATTCCGCACGCCCGCCCGGTATTCGTAGACCTCGATGTCGCCGCGAGTATTGTTGCGCACGCGCAGGACCGGCGTGCCATTGCAGATAGTGAGTGGCTGAGTGTCTTGCGATGAATGGGAGTGCGCGCAGCCAAGGACCCCGATCAGTATCGTGACCGTTATCGCGACTCGCATTGAGCCTCTAGGGTCCTGTGAGATCAACCCGCAACGTTTCCGGGACCGCGGGAGGTACGTGCAAGGCTACGCCATTCGTGTCCGCCACTAACGAAGAATACGCGACGCGCAGGCAAGCAGTGGGTACAGACTCAGTCGGTTGCGCGGTAATGCGATACATCCCCAATGAGTCTGTTCGATCTTCAGCCGGAGAAGGAAGGAGCGTTACCGTACTTCCCGTGCATCCGTTTCGAAATGCGGTGAGAGTAACCAAGACACCGGAGAGCGGATTCGCGCTTGCCCGAACCTGTCCGTGGATGACGAGCGTTGGATGCAGTGCGCAAAGGGCGCCGGCGGGACAACCGGTGTTGATCAGTGACTCACCTTGACAGGCGAGCAGCGCTCCGCTGACGAGGACGGACAGAAAGATGAGGCGACGCATGGCCCTCTTTGCTTGGTGCGTATAGAGGATACCCTCGCCGACCAAAAAATGGTCAGGGTCGACCGGTCTTGAAATCAATGGGGATCTGAATCAGCACCCGCACCGCGCGTCCTCCGATGCGCGCTGGCGTAAACAGGCAGCTCTTCATCGCCGTCACCGCCGCGCTCGACAATGAATCGTTCGGACTCGTGACCGCTCGGACGGTCGCCGGCTCGGGGCGCCCGAGTGTGTCGACGACCAATTCCAATCGCACACGGCCTTGCACCCCCGAGTTGCGAAGCGAAGGGGGATATTCGGGCGGCGGACAATACACCGGGCTGGGCCCTGAATCGACCGCGGTGGCAACGGAGATGTGAGGAACGTTTCTGGACGCGGAGTCGACAGCAGGGCGCGCCGCCGCGCGCGGTACCGGAGGGGGCGGCGGGGGCGCGTGCGCGCATGCGAATGCACCGACGAGCGAGATCGCCAGGAGGTATCGCATCCCGTAAGTTAGGATGCGCCATGAAGAAATCCATCGGCGACAACATGATTCCGAAAGACTGGGGCTTCGAGCGCGGCCTGGAGCTTGTCAAGAAGGCCGGCTTCGACGGCATCGAGCTGTGGCTGGGCGACGTCCCCTGGTTTCAGATGGCCACCTCGGACACCGAGGTTCGCGAGCTCCGACGGAAAATCGAAAACGCCGGCCTCGCGGTATCCAACGTCTCGACCGGATTGCACTGGGAGTCGCCGCTCTCCGCCCGGGACCCCAAGATCCGGACCCAGGCGGTCCGCATCGTCGAGCGGCAGATCGAAACGGCAGTGTTGCTCGGGACCGATGCCATTCTAGTTGTCGCCGGCCTGGTAACCGAGGAGGTCCCCTACAACGAAGTGTACCAGCGCTGCGTCGAGACGCTGCGGCCGCTGGGCGAGAAGGCTGGGCGCGCCGGCATCCGGATCGGCTGCGAGAATTGCAATGCCGAACACCGGTTTCTCATCAGTCCGCGTGAGTTCTGGCAGTTTCTGAACGACGTGAACAGCAACGCGGTGGGGATTCATCTCGACGTCGGCAACATCCACGACACGGGATTTGCGGAGCAGTGGATCGAGATCCATGGACCCAGAATTACGCGCATCCACCTGAAGGATGTGATGAAGAAGCGCGGTCGCTGCGGTGATCAGAGTGTCTACACCAATCTATTTCTCGGTGACAACAACTGGCCCGCTATCCGTGCCGCGATGACCAAAGTGGGGTACGACGGCTGGCTGATCGCGGAAATGGAGGCACGCTACCGGTACGCGCGTGATCAGCAGTTCTACGACACTGCCCAAGCGATGGATCGGCTGATCTCAGGAAGACTCTGAGATGCACATGACGCGCCGGACATTCCTGGGATACGCCGCCGGCGCGGTGACGAGTGGACTGCGCGGACTGCCGGGAACGCGCGTCGACGGGCGTCGCCCTGTCGTCCTGCTCCACCTGAGTCAGCACTCGAGCGAATCGGTCGCAGGATATACAGGCACCTTGGCCAACTCGGGGACGCGGTTCCTGCACGCCGAGCCGTCGTCTGTGCCGCGCTGCGCGGTGCTCATCGTCCCGGCGGCACTCCGCATTCGCCCGGCCCTTGGCGCGGTCGTGACCTGTCTCGCGGGGGGGGGGACCGTGATCCTGGAGTCCGCCGCTGGCTTCGCCGCAGAGGCGGATTTCCGAGCGCATCGCGCCGAGCTAAGCGATTTTCTACAAGTCCACGTCGACGCGCCCGTGCGGCTTTGGACGGCAGGCCAGCGGATACCGTACGTCGACTACAGCTGGCCCCACTCGGCAAAGATTCGTGATTTCAGCCGCGTGGTGCCACTGGCGCCACAGCCGGGTGAGATAATCGCGCGGGTCGACGGTCTGCCGGTCTGCCTCAAGCGTCAGATAGGGAGAGGGACGTTGATCTTTCTCGGCTCGCCACTCGGGCCGGCGCTGTGGGCCGGGGACGCCGAGGCTCGGCGGTGGTTATTGGCGAGTCTGCCGCTCTTTCATTAGTAACCGCTCTGCAAAGTCGAGGCGTTCCTGCGTCTCGCTCAGCTGCCGCCGCAGCTCGCTTACCTCATCTCCGAGGTCTGCGAACCGCTCCTCGTTGTCGCTTCCGGGAGCCTCGGGGCGAGCTTCTTCCAAACCCCCGCGGGAGTCCCGCCACACGCGCCTCGCCCATAATCCGAATCCGAGCGCCAGCAACCCGTGACCCGCGGCGTGCAACACGTTGGGAAGCGCGTACCCGAGGAAGATTAGGTTGAGTGCGCTCAGCCAGAACAGGATCTGAAACTTCGTCGTGGGCTTGAACATCGTGGACCTACGCTCGACCCTCAACGCGTTTTCTGATGGCTTCGGCGACTGCATCCGCGAGATCCACGATCGCTCCGGCCGCGAATCGAACGGCTTGAACAACGTGTAAGAGCACGGGTTGCGACGGAGTCTCAGTAGCGACCGGTGCCGGTGGTAACAGCGCCGGTGCTTCCGTTTCGTGCTCACGTTTACGAGGGTGTCTTCCTTTACTCATCGATTGACCTTGTTAATGGGTGCGTCTTAGCTACGGCGCGCTGAAGAAGAATGATTCACTTCCTCAATCTATGCGCTCCATACAGCGCCGGCGTGAGCTCGTACACCACCCGCTCCCGCCCGCGCGCATCCTTGGTCGTGCCGGCGAATGTGGCACCGATCTTCTCGACAGCGCGCCGAGAACGACCATTCTCCGGGCCGATGATAAAGAGGACGCGCTGCACCGACTGGAACGCGTGCGCCAGCATCAGCCGCTTCATCTCGCCGTTGTATCGCCCGCCCCAGTAGGCGCGGGCCAGGAACGTCCAGCCGATCTCGATGACGCTGCGCTCCGCGTCGTAGCCGTGATACCGCGACGAGCCGATGATGTGACCGTTGGACCGATCCACCGCCACCAAGGCGCCGCCCGACGCGAGTGCCTCCGCGAAGAACGTCCGGAACGTTGGTTCCTGATAGCGATCGCGGTCTGGATGTTGCTCCCAGATCAGAGGATCCGCTGCGACCCCGAATAGCGCGTCGAAGTCGTCCGCGCGCAGTGGGCGCAGCTCGAGGAGGTCGCCATGCAGAAACGGCTGTCGATCGAAAGACACGGCGTTGAAGATGCACAGTTTTCAATTCTGCGGCATGTTTGTGCGAATTCCATGATCAGGCGAGACCTCACGCGCCGTACCTTTGTCAAAGGGGCGCTCGTGACCGCGAGCGCGCCACTTCTGTCCACGCACAGAGCCTCCGACGCGGCGCGCCTAACCGTCATTTGCGTCGGCGGACATCCGGACGATCCAGAATCGGGATGTGGCGGCGCGCTGTCATTGTATTCGGCCCTCGGACACGCGGTCACCGTCGTCTACCTCACCCGTGGCGAGCGCGGCATTCCCGGAAAATCGCTGGACGAGGCGGCAAGAATTCGCTCCGCGGAGTGCGACGCCGCCTGCAGGATCATGGGCGCGAAGCCGGTGTATTTCGGCCAAATCGACGGCGCGACCGAAGTGACCCGCGCGCACGTCGACGCGATGACCCAACTCCTGAACACCATCAAACCGGACGTCGTGTTCACGCATTGGCCGGTGGACACACACATGGATCATCAGGTGGCGGCCATGCTCACGATTCGGGCGTGGATGGCCCTGCGAACCTCCCGTCTCTACTTCTTTGAGGTCAATACCGGCAGTCAGACGGAAGGCTTTCTGCCGAACACGTACGTCGATATCTCATCAGCGGTCGAGAAAAAAAAGGCCGCGCTGTTTGCGCATGTCAGCCAGGATGGTCAGGGCATTTGGCGGGAGCATCACGAGATCATGGCGCAGTGGCGCGGTCGTGAGGCGGGCGTTCGCGCGGCCGAGGCATTCGTGCATCTGAATCGCGACACGGGCCTCAGCAATCTTCCTGCTACGTAGGCTCAGTGTTGGCGGGAAGCGAGAGGCGCACCGCGAGGTCGCCGGGCCCTCTGCTGCCGAACGAAAGATCTCCGCAACTTCCTCGTCGGTGTAACGTCGCTCAGTCATGGCCATTGCAATGCGATCTCAACCCTTTCCCCTTCTATTAGAGTGACTTCCCCTTGCACGAAGCGAAACGACACTGGAGCCCCTACCTGGGAAGGTATCGGAATGCCTCGGATCCAGACGCGCTGCACTGCACACGGTACGGAGTAGGTCAGCAACTCTCCGGGGTTCAGCGCACCGATAGCAGTCGTTGACAGCGTTCCCGCTCGCAAGCGGATCTCCAGGGCGTGCGGCGTACGATTATAAACGACGAAGTCGCAGCGTACCGTCTCACGTCCGCGCTCGAGGTGCGGCGCTGCCGCGCAGCCGCAAGCCAGGAGCACAAAGACGTAGCGCGCGCTTCGAGACGGAAGTACCATGCGGTTCAATTCTACCGCATCTTGGTGAACAGTGGTTAGCCTCGCGCTGGGCATTCTGACTGCACTCGCCGTGCAACATCCGACAGCCCGCGTGCTCGTATGGGGCGGCGATGCAGAGGGCGGCGCTCCGTTCGTGGAAGCCGATCCGGCCGATCCATCACAGGTACGTGGCTTCGACGTCGAGGTCGCCGACCGGATCGCCCGCGGACTCGGTCGCACCACCCGCTTCGTCCAGGTCCAGTGGTCCAGCATCGATCAATCCGTCGAACGGGGTGATTTCGCACTCGGCCTCTCGGGTGTCGAGGACACGCCCGCACGCCGCGCCCGGCATGCCGCCACCCTCCCCTACTTCGAATTCCGTGAAGTGCTCGCCGTGCGACCGGAGGAGGCAGCCCGCATTCACGGTCTGATCGATCTGCGCGGCCGGCGCGTTGCGACGCTGGGCGCGACGATCGCGTACGACCTGCTCGTGCGGGCACGCGATTCGACGGGTCTCATCCCTGTGTCGTACGACGACGATGTGCATCCCTATGGCGACCTCGTGACGGGACGAGTGGACGCGGTACTGCTGGATCACATCATCGCGCAGCGCGCCCTGCGGCGCCGTGGCGGCTTCGGTTTCCTGATCCTCGCGCAGCCCGTCGCCGTCGGCCATTACGTCGGCGTCCTCGCCCGCGCCGATTCTGCGTTGCGCGATTCGGTGGACGCGGTGCTGCGCGAAGCGATGCGCGATGGATCGCTCGAGCAGATTTTCCGTCGCTGGAGGGTGTGGGATCCAACCCAGGGCGTGCTCTTCGACGCGGTGCTGCGATCCAGCATGACGGCAAGGCCGGCGGGGACGGCACCGGTGGTTCAGGCAATCGCTTACCTCCCTTCCCTTGCCCGTGCTGCCGCCGTGACGGCGCTGGTGTCGGTGCTCTCGATGATGCTGGCGGTCCTCGTCGGACTCGCACTCGCATCGGGACGACTGTATGGGTCCGGCTGGCTGCGAGCACTCACCACCGTCTACATCGAGGTGATACGCGGGACGCCGCTCCTGCTACAGCTCTTCGTCATCTATTACGGGCTCGCGGGCGTGATCCGGTTGCCGGCCTTTCTCGCCGCGATTCTGGGTCTCGGCCTGAACTACGCGGCCTACGAGGCCGAGATCTATCGCGGCGCGCTCCTCGCGGTCCCGCGCGCGCAGCTCGAGGCCGGACGGACGCTCGGTTTGTCGGAAGGGCAGATCCTGCGGCTCGTGCGCGGGCCGCAGGCCCTGCGCTACGCGCTCGCCCCGATGACCAACGACTTCGTCGCCTTGCTCAAAGATTCCGCGCTCGTGTCAGTCATCACGGTCGTCGAGCTGACCAAGCAGACAGCGATCTACGCCACGAACGTCGGGAGCTGGATCGTACCGGGCGCTTTGTGCGCCGTCGTGTATCTGGCGATGTCGCTGCCGCTCGCGCGCCTGGCGCGCCGGCTGGAGCAGCGCTGGGGCGGGGTGCCGGCAAGACGACAGCGCTCCGAGCAGTCGCCGCGCTTCAGCCGTTCGACGAGGGCCGGATCGTGGTCGATGGATTCGCACTTCTCCCCGGACCGGTACCGCCCGAAGCTCGGCTCGTGTCGCTGCGGCGTCGAGTGGGTCTCGTGTTTCAGGGGCACGCGCTGTTCGACCACCTCAGCGCGCTCGACAACGTCACGCTGGCATTGCGGCACGTCCTCGGCAAAAGCCGAGCGGACGCGGATGCGGTTGCGCAGAGACTGCTGGATTCGCTGGAGGTCGGCGCGCGGGCGAGCGCCTGGCCGCGTCAGCTGTCGGGCGGTGAGGCGCAGCGCGTCGCAATCGCGCGCGCACTCGCACCGGACCCCGCGCTGTTGCTCATGGACGAGCCGACCGCGGCTCTCGACCCGGCGCGCCGCACCGCGTTGGGGGCTACGTTGCGAGGCCTCTGCGAGCAGGGGCGCGGATTACTCGTCGCAACACACGACGCGGAATTCGCGCGGGCGCATGCCGATCGGGTGCTCACGCTCGGTACCTAGGAGGCTTTAAAGTGAGGGTTCTCGATCAGGCCGAGCAGGTTTCCAAAGGGATCCGCGACCGTCGCGACCCGAATGTCGCCACCGACGTCCTGGATGGGCGCCGTCACGGTCGCGCCCGCCTTGGTGAACTCTTGAACCGCTGAATCGAGGTTGGGAACTCCCCAGTAGGCGACACAGCCACCGGGGCCCGGCGGAACTCCCGTGACGTCCGGATCCAACCCGAGCTCGAAGCCGCCAATCTGGAAGCCAACGTAGTACGGCTCGTCAAAGTAGGGCTGCACGCCGAATGCTGCGGCGTACCAGACTTTCGCGCGCTTGAGATCCGAGACGTGGTAGATGACCGTGCGCAATCCGAGGACCAAGGGGCGCTCCAGGGTGTGAGAAGTACTCGATCAGTCGCGCTTGCGCAGGAAGACATGCATCGCGCGCTCGCCGGCGACGTGCTTGAAAGACTCGTAGCCTAACGCCGGCAGATTCATCCCCGCGAGCAGCGCTTCGCCGGCGCCGAGCAGGACGGGCCTGACGGCCAGGTGCAATTCGTCGATGAGGCCGGCGCCCAGATACTGCCGGATCGTGGCGACGCCACCGCCGAGGCGGATGTCGCGCCCACCAGCAGCCTCCCTGGCCTGCTGTAGTGCAGCCTTGATGCCGCCTGTGACGAATCGAAATTCGGTGCCGGCCATCCGCAACGGCGGCCGCGCGTGATGGGTCAGGACAAAGACCGGCGTGTGATACGGTGGCTCGTCGCCCCCAGCCTTTCCAGCTCTCGTCCGGCCACGGCCCCCGGACGGGGCCGAAGATATTGCGTCCCAGGATCCACGTGCCGAGACCCGCCAATCCTTGCTCGGCGATTTCGTTGTCGACGCCCGTCTCTCCGCCCGTCGGATTGCCGTGCATCTGCTGCCAGACACGCGTGTTGAAGAACCAGTCCATGAGCAGCGGGCCACCGACACCGAGGGGATTCTGAAGGTTTTGGTTGGGTCCGGCGCCAAAACCATCGAGAGATATCGCAAAGCTGCTGACACGAACTTTGGACAACACTTCCGACTCACCTTCTCGGCAGTTCGTGGATGATTGACCAGGTCACCCCAAAGCGGTCGCGGAGCTGGCTGAAGCGCGTCGCGTAGAACGTCTCCTTCAGCGGCATATAGACCTCACCGCCCTCCGCAAGCAGGTTGTGGACTCGCTCGGCTTCTTCCGTAGAATCGAGCGAGAGGTACATGTAGACGCTGCGGATTTTCTGGAAGACGGAGGGAGGAACATCATTTCCGATCAACACGGTGTCGCCAATGTTCATCCGCGCATGAATGATCGCTTTGCCGGCTCCACTCGGCGCTCCCGGAGCCTGGCTCTGATTCATCATCATCGTGATCTTGCCGCCGAGATGTTTCTCGTAGAAGCGGAACGCCGCTTCGCAATTCCCGCCGAAATTCAGTTGGGTATACAGCTTCATCGGTGGCCTTTCCTGCGAATTATTCGGAGGCGCCTGCTCGCAGCGCCGGAGGACACAAACTACGTCCTCCGGTGGAGCGACTGATGTCAGTGAGAGGTCATGGTTCTGCGGGAGCCCTCGGTGGCCAGTCTCGCTTACGGATAGAAACGCACGAACAGCGCCCCGGACGAAAACCAGCTACGCGCATACAGACTTGGAGCAATGCTGGTTGAGCCACTCGAAGACGATGAGGTGTGATCGTACTGGATCTTGGCCTCGGCGCCGACGCTGAATGCAGGAGCCGGACTGTACTCCCCACCGATCGCGCCGGCGACGAACCACCCGCTGCTCGTCGTCGATGTCTGCCCCGCGGATCCATTCACCCTGGTTGACCCGTGTAACAGCCCGAAGCGGGGGCCAAAGTACATGTTGAGACGCTCCTGCGGGTGCGCGACCGAGAACACGCCCAGCCCGACTAAGGTGTGCGAGTCCCACGCGGTGTCGGAACTCACCGGGTAATCGGCGCGCGCGGACAAGAAATCGACATACGGCTCGAGCCGGAAATGGGCGCTGACATTGATAGGTAAGAACACCCCGATGTCGGGAACGGAGATACCGACGCCCACACGACGGGCGTGGTCTTGCGCAGCGAGAGGCAGCGTGAGGGTAGCAACGGCGCAGAGGATGACGACCGGTTTGGCGCTCATGGGGATCCCCGCTCGGGAGTGGAGGCTTACGGATGCTAAGGTTCACGCACGCGTCAGGCTGCGCTCATCACGGTACTTCACATAGACGGTTCTGCGCGGTGGCAGCGCGCACAACTCCTTCATGCCGATCTTCTTCGCAATCGTGCGCGCGCCTTCATTATTGTCATCGATACAGGCGATGACGCGCTCGACCTTGGCCGTGTCGAACGCCCACGTGAGGATCAATTCGCAGGCGCGTTTGGCAAGTCCCCGCCGTTGGGCCTCCGATCGCAGCGCGCATAAGACCTCGAAGTCCTTGCCGTCGAACGCCTGAGATCTGATCAGCCCACCGATTCCGATCGGGATCTGCCCTTCCATGACGGCAAAGAGGCGGTGCTTGTCGTCCTGCTCCGGCTCGGGCAGCGGTCCGACAAACTCCCAGACGTCATCCTGCAGTTGCAGAGAACGCAGCAATGCATCGTGAGACGCGTTTAGGGGCAGAAGCTCCATCACTCAGTCCGAATGGGGATAGGTGGAAAGTACTCTTATGGAGCCGTGACCGCGAAACTATAACGCCCCGAACCGACGTCCACGATCACATCGTTGCCCAGCTGCCGGGAGGAGCGAACGCCTTCGCTGGCGTTGAGCGCAACGCTCCCCTCTCGCACATGGTCGAGGCGCGCGTCCCACAAGGTCACTTCCGCGGACGTGTTCGCCGGAACGGTGAGGTCGAGTACGAATCGCCGTCCCTCGAGTCTCCACGCGGATTTCAGCGTCCCGTAACCCGTTTCGAGAGAAGCGCTCGCGCTCGTCAGGCCGGCTCCCGGTCGTGGAGCGATGCGCGACCGCCGATATCCCACCGCTGCCGAATCCACGTCGATCCCGCCGATGTTCCGGTACATCCAGTCGCCGACTGCGCCGAAGGCGTAGTGATTGAACGAGTTCATCCCGGGATCTTCGAAGGAACTGTCAGGGCGAATGCCGTCCCACCGTTCCCACATCGTGGTCGCCCCTCTGGTGATCGGGTATAGCCACGACGGGTACGTGCGCTGGGTGAGCAATGCGAACGCGAGCCCAACGTGCCCGGTGGCGCCGAGCACGTGCAGGAGATACGGCGTGCCGAGAAAACCAGTGGTGAGATGGTGCTCGCGCGCTTCTACGTCCCGCGCTAGGCGCCCCCCTGCGACCGACACCAGCGAATCCGGAAGGAGATCGAACGCGATCGCCAGCGCGTACGCCGTCTGCGTGTTCTCGCCCACTCGACCCGTACTCGAGACGAACTCCCGGTCAAACGCATCTCGGATCGCGTGGAAGCGTGTACGATACGCGGCCGCTTCGTCCCTGCGGCCGAGCGCCGCGGCGCTGCGCGATACCAGATCGGTGGAGTGCGCCAGGAACGCCGTAGCGATGAGGTCCGTCCCCGTGGTGGCACCGGGGTACGAGGGATCGTCGCTGTGGAGGGCAAGCCAGTCGCCGAACTGCCATCCGGGTTTCCAAATCAGGTCCGTGCCCGCCCGGCGCCGCGCGTAATCGACCCACGCGCGCATGCTCGGATACTGGCGCTCGAGGACTCCTCGGTCGCCATACGTGAGATACATCGTCCAGGGAATGATTACTGCTGCGTCGGACCAGCCTGCCGTGCCCGCGAAACGCGTCGAGTCGCCGCCCAACGGGTTGGGAATCACCCAGGGTACACTGCCGCTCGGGTCCTGATCGGCCGCCATATCTGCCAGCCACTTCGCGAAAAAACCGGAGACGTCCATGTTGAACGCAGCAGTGCGCGCGAACACCTGAGCATCTCCCGTCCATCCGAGACGCTCGTCGCGTTGCGGGCAATCAGTCGGCACGTCGAGAAAATTGCTGCGCTGACCCCAGACGATGTTGCGCAGCAACTGGTTGAGCAGCGAGTCCGAGGTCACGAGGCTCCCCGTCTGCGCGAGGTCGGATGACACGGCGATGCCCGTGATCGTGGTCGAATCCGGCGGACCAGGAAGTCCCGCGACGGCGACATATCGAAAGCCGTGGAAGGTGAAATGCGGCTCGTACACCTCTCGAGCTTTCCCGCTGAGGGTGTACCGATCCGTCTGGCTGGCTCGGCGCAGATTGGCGGTGTAGAGATTGCCGTCCCGGTCGAGCACTTCGCCGAACCGCAGCGTGACCGTCGTGCCCGCCGGGCCCCGGACGCTGAGACGCGCCCAGCCGGTGAAATTCTGACCGAGGTCGAATACCGTTTCGCCCGATGGCGCTCGATGGATGTTCACCGGGCGCAGCTCGCGCACGCGACGCACCGGTGGCGACATCGATGCCACAAGGTCGGCCGGAGGAGGATCCAGAAGGGCAACCGCCGACCAGTCGCGGTCGTCGTACGGCGCGCTCGCCCAGCCGCTGAGCTCCTCCCCGCGCCGCGCGTCGTACGTCTCGCCGCCATAGATGTCTGACGCGAGAACCGGCCCAGCGATCGTCTTCCAGTTGGAATCCGACACGACGCGCTCCGTCCGTCCGCTCTCATAGTGGATCTCGAGCTGCGCGCGTAGGGCAAGCCGCCGCCCATAGAGGTTGCGCTGACCGAAGAACCCGAGATTCCCGCGATACCAGCCGTCGCCGAGCATTGCGCCGACGACATTGGCGCCCGGTCGCAGGAGCGGTGTGACGTCATAGGTCTGGTACTGGAGACGGTGGCGGTACGAGGTCCAGCCGGGCGTGAAGAGCTGGTCGCCGACCCGCTGTCCGTTGACGTAGAGCTCGTAGAGGCCGAGGCTGGTGACGTAGAGACGCGCCGTGCGCACGTGGTCGTCGACACGAAAGGCCCGTCGCAAGAGGGGCGACGGAGATGGGAGGCTATCCGCTGCCGTTGCCTTCGGGCCTACCCACCGGGCCGTCCAGTCCGCGGGTTGCAGTAGTCCGGATTCCCAAAACTCGATCGCGCTCCATGGAGACTCGCGGCCGCTGTTGTCCCAGACGCGCACGCGCCAGTAATAGCGTGTCCGCGACACCGCGGGCGGGCCGCGGTAGTTCACGAAGACCGAGGTGTCGGACATCAGTCTGCCGGAATCCCACAACAGATTTGCGCCACGCGTCAGGCTCGCTTCGCTGGTCGCGACCTGTAGTTGATACGCCGCCTGCGTGGTGTTGCGCCTGTTGCTTTCGATCCGCCAGCTCAGCCTCGGTTGCACCATGTCGATGCCGATCGGATTCGTGAGGTATTCGACGCGCAGTCCGGCGACGGTGAGTGTGGCCTGAGGGAGCACCCGCGCTGGTGCGAGCACAGTCAGTGACAGGACGATCAAGATGCGACGGGTCATTTGGTCTGCACCGCATGCCCCCCGAACTCGTTGCGCAGCGCCGCGATCACCTTGGCGCCGAAGGACTCCTCCTGGCGAGAGCGCAGCCGCGCGAGCAGCGACAACGTGATGACCGGCGCCGGCACGTCCAGGCGTATCGCCTCCTCGACTGTCCAGCGTCCCTCCCCCGAATCCTCGACGTAACCGCGAATGGCGGCCAGCTGGTCGTCACGGGAGAACGCGCGCTCCGCCAGCTCGTTCAACCAGGAGCGCACCACGCTGCCGTGGTTCCACAGCTTGGCGATCTTGCCGAGCTGAAGCTTGAAGTCCTGCGAGGCGTGCAGGATCTCGTAGCCCTCCGCATACGCCTGGAGCAGGCCGTACTCGATCCCGTTGTGCACCATTTTGACATAGTGGCCGGCGCCGCAGGGACCTACGTGAGCGTAGCCCTCGGCCGGCGCGAGCGTCCGAAAGATCGGCTCGCAGTGCTGGAAGGCGGCGTGCGACGCGCCGATCATGAGGCAATAGCCGACGGTGAGGCCCCAGATCCCGCCGCTCGTCCCAACGTCCACGAACTCGATTCCCTGTTTCTTGAGCGCTTCCGCGCGCCGCAGCGAGTCGCGGAAGTTGGAATTGCCGCCGTCGATGACGATGTCGCCTTTGGCGAGATGCGGCGCGAGCTGCTCGATCGTGTTCTCGACCGGCGCGCCCGCCGGCACCATCACCCAGACGACTCGCCGCGGCGCCAGTTGCTTTGCGAGGTCGGCGAGGTCCTTGGCGCCCCTGGCGCCTTTGCCGCCCTTGTCGATGAGCGCCTTGACCGCATCGGCGCTCGAATCGTACACAATCAGCTCGTGCCCGCCCTGGAGCAATCGCTGCACCATGTTGCCGCCCATACGGCCCAACCCGATCATCGCCAGTTGCATTGCCGCTCCCTGGAAGGTCGACCATACGCGTGGTTTCAGAGCCAGCAGAATAGCCCAGAATTCGTCGGTGGTATAGGATTGGGCCACTTCATGGGCACTGTCCACACCGGGCGCTACGTGATGATGGGCGTGAGCGGGTCCGGCAAGACCCTGATCGGTTCGATGCTCGCTCACGCGCTCGGCGTCGAGTTCGTCGAGGGTGATGACCTGCACCCACCGAACAACGTGCAACGCATGGCGGCCGGGATCCCGCTGACGGACGACGACCGCCGCGGTTGGCTGATCGCGATCGCGGCCCGCCTCCGCGACGCGAAGGGCGCCAGCATTGGTCTCGTCGTCTCGTGTTCGGCGCTCAAGCGAAGCTATCGCGATCTGCTGCGATCCGTTGGGGACGAGGGGCTCCGGTTTGTGTATCTCGCGGGGAGCCGAGCGCTCCTCGCGGACCGCCTGGCACAACGCCGCGGCCACTTCATGCCGCCAACGCTGCTCGATAGCCAGCTCGCCATTCTGGAGGAACCGTCACCGGACGAGCGCGCGTGGGTGTGCGACATCCGTGGGACGCCGCAGGCTATCGTCGCCGATCTGTTGACCCGCGCGGCATGAGCCCAAACGCTCGGCTGCTGCTCTACGCGTTCGGTGCAGTGGTCGCGCTGATCGTTCTGATCGCGCGCTTCAAGCTGCACCCCTTCATCGCGCTGATCTCCGTGTCCCTCGCCATGGGGGTTACCGCGGGCATGCCGTTCGGCAGTGTCGTGAGGGCGTTCACGGACGGAGTCGGTGGGGTTCTGGGATTCATTGCAATCGTCGTTGCCCTCGGGACGATGCTGGGCAAGATGATGGCGGAGTCCGGCGCGGCGACCCGCATCGCGACCACGCTCATCTCGCGATTCGGCGAGCAACGCGTGCATTGGGCAATCATGTTCGTTGCCTTTATCGTCGGGATTCCGGTCTTCTTTCAGGTTGGTTTCGTCCTGCTGATTCCGCTGGTGTTCACGATTGCGCGTCGCACAGGGATGTCGCTCGTGAAGATCGGCATTCCGTTGGTCGCCGGGCTTTCGGTCGTGCATGGGATGGTGCCGCCGCATCCCGCCGCGATGCTCGCGCTCGTCGCCTACCACGCCGATGTCGGGCGCACCATCGCGTATGCACTCCTGGTCGGGTTGCCGACCGCGGCGCTGGCCGGCCCGATCTTTGCTTCGTGGATTGCGCCGCGCATTGCTCTCCCCGCGGAGAACCCCATTGCCGCTCAGCTCGCGAGCGACACACCCCGCGCCATGCCGAGCTTCGGCATCTCGCTCTTCACCGTGCTGCTCCCAGTCATCCTGATGTTGTGTGCGAGCGCTGCCGACGTCGCACTCGACACCGCGAGCACACTCCGCTCGTCGCTCGACTTCGTGGGGAGCCCGATCGTCGCGCTGCTGCTGGCGCTGCTCTTCTCGTTCTGGTCGCTGGGCTACAGGC
>MNDR01000083.1 GCA_001915025.1 Gemmatimonadetes bacterium 13_2_20CM_2_65_7 | reverse complement strand
AGAAAGCGCCGGCGGCACGCCTCATCGGCCGCGAGGTCAGGGTCAAGCACCTTGATCGCGACGCGCCGGTCTAGGCGCGGCTCGCGCGCGAGATAGACGTGTGCCATGCCACCGCGCCCGATTGGCGCCTCAATCTCGTAGGCGCCCGCCAGAGCGAGGCGCAGCTCACGTGTTATGTCGGGAGATTGAGTCATCGGGCCCTGCATACCCCCGGGAGCCCGCGCTGGTTCGCTCGCGGGACCACTTATCACTGCTGGACACTGGCGCCATTGCAGGCGCAGATTGTGCCGCCTATGACGAGCATCCCGGCGGCCCATCCAGCGGCGTCTGATCGACCCCGAGCAGGTGGGGCGGCGCACGAGCCGTACATCCCCGCCAGCCAGGCTCCGGCCGAGCTCACGCCGCGCGCGATTACGCTGGGCGTGCTGCTCGGCCTGATCTTCGGCGCCTCGAACGTCTATCTGGCGCTGAAGATCGGTTTGACCGTCAGCGCGTCGATCCCCATCGCCGTCCTCTCGATCACAATTTTCCGGTGGTTTGGCCGCTCCACGATCCTCGAGAATAACATCGTCCAAACGACCGGATCGGCAGCCGATTCGGTGTCCGCGGGGGTCGTGTTCACGATTCCCGCGATTTTGTTGATGGGCTACGACCTCGACATCTCGCGCGTGACGATCCTCGCCATCGCGGGTGGCCTGATGGGCGTGCTGATGATGATTCCGCTGCGGCGCGCCCTGATCGTGAAAGAGCACGGCAATCTGCCCTACCCCGAGGGCACTGCGTGCGCCGAAGTGCTGATCGCCGGTGAGCGCGGCGGCATCCACGCCAAGACGGTATTCCAGGCATTCGGCATCGCGTTCGTCTACAAGTTCTTGATGACGGCCTTGAAGCTGTGGCAGGAGCTTCCCGGCAAGGTGCTGCGCGGCTATCAGAACGCCGAAGTCCGGGTGGAGGTGAGTCCCGAGCTGCTCGGCGTCGGATACATCATTGGACCGCGGATCGCGGGCTACCTGTTTGCCGGCGGCTGTCTCGCCTACGTCGTGCTGATGCCGGCGATCAAGCTCTTCGGCAGCTCCATGACCGAGCCGATGTTCGGAACGACCAAGCTGATCCGCGACATGAGCGCGGGCGAGATCCGGGCCGCGTTCGTCTTCTATATCGGCGCGGGCGCGGTAGCCAGCGCCGGGATCATCGCGCTCGCGCGCTCGATGCCGACCATCATCGCGGCGTTCCGCGCCGGCTTTGCGGACATGCGCGCGAGCCGGGTCGGCCAGGCCATCGCCGCGAAATTGCGCACCGACGACGATCTGCCAATCAGCGTCACCGTGTTCGGCTCGATCGCGCTCGCCATCGTCCTGGCGCTCCTGCCCCAGATCGGCGTGAATCTCCTCGGCGGTATCCTGATCATTCTGTTCGGCTTCTTCTTCACGACGGTGTCGTCCCGCATTTGCGGGCAGATCGGCAGTTCGGCAAACCCGATCTCCGGAATGACGATCGCGTCGCTCATCGCGATCTCTTTCATCTTCCTGTTGCTCGGGTGGACGCAGATCGATGATCGCGTGCGCGCGATTTCGATCGCCTGCGTGATCGCGGTCGCGGTCGCAAACGGCGGAAACACGTCGCAGGACCTCAAGACCGGATTTCTGGTGGGCGCGACCCCGCGTCGTCAGCAGATCGCCATCCTCATCGGCGCCATCGGATCGGCGCTCGCCGTAGGGTGGACGCTCACATTCCTCAATAACGCCTATCGGTACGAGGTGCCGGAGCGGCGCGCCGGCTTTGTCGCGCCGGCCAGTGGCAAGAGCGCAGACGGCAATGTCGTCGTTCACAGCGAGACGATGACGCATTTCGGTGTCGGCGGCACCGATTCGATCGACAACAACACCTATCAGGTCATTCGCGTGTACGTCCAGACTCAGGGCGTGCCGCCGGGCAAGTACCTCGTCGATCCCGCCTCGCATGAGATCCGCTACGTCGTCGACCCCGGCATCGGCGGCCGCATTCATGAGTATGCGGGCCACGACCTGAAGCGGCTCGACTCGCCCAAAGCCACACTGATGGCGCTCATCACGGACGGCATCCTGACTCACAAGCTGCCGTGGGCGTTGGTGCTGATCGGGGTCTTCCTGACGATCGCCATCGAGCTGATGGGGGTGGGGTCGTTGCCGGTGGCGGTCGGCGTGTATCTGCCACTCACTACATCGGCAGGCATGTTCGCGGGCGGAGTCGTGCGCTGGCTGGTCGAGCGCCGCGTGCGGTCGACGAATCGGTCGCTCGCGGAAATCGAATCGGGGCCCGGCGTACTCTTCGCGAGCGGGCTGATCGCCGGTGGGGCGATCTGCGGCATTGCCGTCGCAGCGATTGCGGGATGGGGCAGTGCCCGCGGCAAATCCGCCGATTGGTTGGCCGACTCTGTGCAGCTCTATCACGCGCTCGGAGGCTTCGCGACTTCGGCGATCGTCGCGCTCGTCATGTTCGCGATTCTTGGCACCCTGCTCTATCGGGTTGGATTCCGCAGGCAATAAACACTATCGAGACATCATAACGACAGTATGACGCTACCGACGGTCGGATTCCTGAAGCAGCTCCTCGACACGCCGGGCCCGTCGGGGTTCGAGCGGGCTCCTGCACGCCTGTGGCGCGACGAAGTCGCGACCTTCGCGGACGACGTACGCGCCGATGTGCATGGCAACTCCGTGGCGGCGGTCAATCCCAAAGGGAAGCCGCGGCTCATGTTCGCCGGCCACATCGACGAGATCGGCGTCCAGATCACGCACATCGATGAGGAGGGGTTTCTCTACTTCAGCGGCATCGGCGGCTGGGACTCGCAGGTGCTGGTCGGACAGCGCGTCTTGCTGTTGGGTCGCGAGGGACCGGTGCATGGAGTCGTCGGCAAGAAAGCCATTCACCATCTGAAGAAGGAAGATCTCGATCGCGTCACCAAGGTGATCGACTTGTGGATCGACATCGGCGCCGCCAATCGGGACGAGGCCGCCTCGAGAATTCGTATCGGCGACGCCGGTGTAATCGACAGCCGCGTGGAGGAGTACCCCAACAACCGGATCGTATCGCGCAGTCTCGACAACCGCATCGGCGCCTTCGTGGCCGCCGAAGCGTTACGGCGGCTCGCGTCCCAGCGTCCCAAGCACGCCGCGGTGTTTGCGGTCGCCTCCACGCGCGAGGAAATCGCCTGGACCGGGAGCGGCGCGCGAACCAGCGCGATCGGAATCGAGCCGGACGTGGCGCTCGTCATCGACGTCACGCACGCAACCGACTACCCCGGCGCCGACAAGAAACACTCCGGCGATCACAAGCTCGGCGGCGGCGTCGTCCTGACGCGTGGCTCGTCGGTCAGTCCCCTCGTCTTCGACTTGCTGGTCGAATGCGCGGTGCAGGCAAAGCTGCCCTACACCATCCAGGCGGCCCCGCGGGAAACGGGGACGGACGCCGACGCCATTTATAACGCGATGCGGGGTATCCCGACCGGCCTCGTGAGCGTGCCCAACCGCTACATGCACAGCCCCAACGAGATGGTGGCGTTGCAGGACCTCGATCGCGCGGCGGAGCTGCTCGCCGCGTTCGCCCGCCGGCTCGAGCCAGGCATCGACTTCATTCCGCAATAATCAAAAAAAAGGCCCCGGCGAAAGTCGCCGGGGCCCGGTTGGTCAGGAGTTGTTACTCGTTACGGCTTCAACATCTCACCGAAGTCGATGTTCGTCACCCAGGTGGCGAACGAGCTGGGCAGAATCGTGAACGAATACCCTAGCCCACCACAACCCGTCCCACTGGTCGGAAACGTCTGGGTGTAGGTGCTCTGGGGGACGACGCACGTGCTGTACGTGCCTGCCGAAAGCCCCGCGAACACATAGTTACCTGACGCGTCGGTCGTCTGCGTGGCCAGCAGCAGGCCGCTCGCGTCCAGCAACTGAACGTCCCAGCCCATCAGGCCCATTTCACCGGCGAACGGATCGCGGCTGCCGTTGCCATCGATATCCTCCCACACCATCCCGTGGACCTCATCGATCCCCGGCGCAGGCGCCGGAGGTGGAGGTGGCGGCGGCGCTGGAGGCGGCGCGGGCGGAGGCGGCCGGCGGTGGCGGAGGCGACGCCGGCACCGGACAGTCCTTCTTCACCTGTCCCGGCGGCGGATTGTGCGCATTCGCCATCGCAGTTGGGTTACTGCCTTTGCACTTGTTTTTATCGTTGCCCTGCGCGACACCAGCCGCAATCGGCATGGCGACGAGGGCCAGTACTATCAGTGGGACGCGCATCCTGGTCTCCTGACCAAAGTTTGTGGCTCACTGAAACAGCACCGCCAACAGGGGCAAGAAGCGCACCCACAACCTGCGCTCGACGTATAAGTGGTTGGTGGAGCGTGCGATACGATGGAAAAACGGTGCAGAAATCGCCTGTGCTGCCGTAGGATTATTTGACGTTGCGTTATGCAGCTTTTGTGGCGTTCTGCGAGCCTTATTTCCGCTTCAAATCGGCGAGAGCCGACTGGGCGGCTGCTCGCACCTGCTTGTCGCCGTCATCGGTCAGACCTTCGAGCGTTCCGACCGCCGCCGGTGTCGCGGCGAGGCGCAGTGCTTCGATTGCGATCGCGCGCAGGCCCGCGGGCTGCCGGCCGAACAGGCGTCCGCCCGGTTGGGCGAACTTGATGAGCGCCTGAACCGCCGCAGGACTGCCGATGCGGCCCAACGCCAGAATCAACTCGCGCTCGACCCGTTCATCCTCCTCTTCTTCCATTGCCACCACGAGTGGCATCGCGAGCGCGCTCGATTTCCGGCCGCCGACGCCCAGCGCCGCCTGGATCCGCACCTCCGGTGACTTGTCGCGCAATGCGCGCCGCAATGGCTCGGCAGCGCCGCTCGAGCCGATCTTGGCGAGTGCCAGCGCAACCGCCTTGCGAACCCTTTCATCGTCGTGATCCAGCTGCTGCGCAAGCGCCGGGACCGCTTCGTCGAGACCAAGCTCTCCCGCTAGCTCCGCCACGTTGCGCACCACAAACCATTGGTGGTGGCCGAGCATGTGCACGAGCTGGTCAGTGCCCTCCTTCATGCCGGTCAGCGCCATGAAAATGCCGCGCCGCTCGTCGATGGTCGGAGCGGCCGCGAGCAAATCCAGCAGGACCTCCACGCCGTCCTCACCAGCTCGTCGCAGTACGAGCAGCGCGTCGTCGCGATGGCCCGGGATATTGGCGACCTCCGCCACCGCCTCGAGCAGCGCCTTGCTGTACATCCGCTTCAATGCGATCGAGTACTGGCGGCGCCGCGTCGCATCGGTCACCTGCTGTTCCGCTCGCACGACGCCGACGATAATCGCCAGCGACTGCCCCATGCGGTGCATCTTCATGGCGGTCTCGAGCTGCCTGCCGAGCACGGCGAGCAGATCGCCGGCGTGTGGTCCCGATGGTCGTTCGAGCAGCTCTGCCAGCAGCTCCGCCGACGGGCGCGTCGCCGCCGCGGCGGGAGAAAACGCTGTTCCGTGCATCAACGTTTCCTGAACGATCGGCGGAACGTCGGGGTCGGAGGGGGCCGGCTGGGCCGGGGGGGCCGGGGAAGCCAGCTTCGGAGCCGTCGTCACTGGCACGGTGGCCTCAATCACGAAACGCTGTATCTCGATCCCGATGCGCGTGGTGCCGCTGCCGCGCAGCCGCGTCGCGATGTCTTCCTCGCCCGGTTGCTCGGCAAGGACTTTCAGCAGCTCGAACATTTCGCTGAGCGGAGGATCGGCGGGGATCGAGATCGCCTTCACCGCGTGGAATTCCAGCCGCTGCAGCAGCGAGTCCTCGGGGGTTCCGGGTTCGGGGGGCGGCAGCATCGTCCCATTGACGATCAGCCGGCCGTCCTGCGCCGCGATCGTCGCGGCTTCCGCCTTGACGAGCACCACCAATGCGCGAAACCGCGCCTTCTGTTCGTCCTTCGCGCCCGGGTCGCGAAACAGGTCGAGCGTGCGCGCAAAGAGCAGCGCGAATTCCTGCGGGCTGGTCATGGGGACGGTCAATTTAACGCTTCCGGTGTCTCGTCGTCGCGGCTAAAGTAAACCATCATGGCAACCGCAGGCGTCGTCCGCGCATTGCGAGCGGCACATTTGCACGATGCGAGCCGCCAAGCCCTGCTGCAAATGGCCTGCGACCGCATCCAATCGTGGGGCCCGCCCTACACGTCCGTCTACGCGTACATGCTGCACGACGGCGAGCTCATTCTCGAAGCGCACGCCGGCCGCGACACCGAGCACGTCCGCATTCCCGTTGGCGCCGGCGTGTGCGGGACAGCCGTGGCTGAGAAGGCCGACCAGAACATTCCAGACGTCACCGCAGTCGGCAATTATCTCGCGTGCAACGCGTTCACGAAGTCGGAGTTGGTGGTGCTGATCCGCCGCGGCGACCACATCCTCGGCCAGATCGACATCGATTCCGACGTGCGCGACGGATTTGGCGAGCGCGAACACGCTGATGTGAAAACGGTCGCCGACGCCCTCGCGGTGCTCCTCTAGTTCCTCCCTCCGTGTTCGTTGAAGTAAACGGCGTTCGGCTCTTCACGCGCCGCGTCGGGGGGGGCGGGGGGGGCGGGGGCGGCTCTGGACCCCTCGTGGTCGTTCTGCACGGCGGGCCCGGCGCACACCATGACTATTTGCTGCCCCAGTACGACCTCTTGGCGAACCGGCGGGAGCTGTTCTATTACGACCAGCGCGGCGGCGGCCAATCACCCGTGTCCCGCGACACGCCTGTCGGCTGGCGCGAGCATGTCGCCGACCTCGAGGCGTTGCGCGCGATCCTCGGAATCGAACGGCTGACCATCTGCGGCTATTCCTGGGGCGGGCTGCTCGCGGTGCTCTACCTGCTCGAGCACTCGGCGCACGTCGAACGTCTCACGCTCGTGTCGCCCGCCTCGATCACCGTCGCGTACCGCCGCGAGTTCGAAGCGGAATTCGCCCGCCGCATGTCCGCTCCCGAGATCCAGCGCGAACGGGACGACCTGCGCGCGAGCGGTCTGCGGGAGCGGGATCCAGCCGCATACCAGCGTCGCGCCTTCGAGCTTTCGGTGGCCGGGTATTTTCGTGACTTCCACGACGCCCGCAAACTCACGCCATTTCGCGTCACGGCTCGCACGCAGGATGCCGTGTGGAAGAGCCTGGGTGAGTACGATCTGCGGCCGCAGCTCCGTGAGCTCGCATCCCGCATCCCCCTTCCCGCATCTCGTGTCATCCACGGCACATTCGATCCAATTCCGATCGCGGGCTCGCGAGAGCTCGCCGGCCTGCTGCGCGCCAGCCTGATCGAGCTTCCCGTCGGGCATTGCCCACATGTGGAAGCGACCCAGGAATTCGTTCGGGCCCTCGACGAGTTTCTGCCTTCATCATGAGAGCCACGCCGTTCGACCTCGTCTTTGCGGAGCTCGCCGCCGAGCAGTTTCCGTTGATCGCAGAGGCACTGCGGCAGAATGACGTGGATCCGATGCAGCGCGACCGCTTCGTGTTGCTCGAGCCCGTGGGTCGATTGCTGCGGAGCATCGTCCCCGACGCGGCGGGCGCAGATGCGCTGGAGGCGCACGTCCTCTTGCTTCATCATGCGTATTTGCACTGGGCGGGCGGCAGCTGGGTCTATCAGGTGAGTGAGCGGGCGCTGCGCAGCGCGATCACGAATAAGCGCATCGCATCAGACCTGCGGCGGTCTTCTCTATATCTGCAACTGCCCGAGTTGCGCGTCTGGGGGTCGCCGAACGCCGACGCACCGGCGGAGCCGCTCGATGGGATGTTTGTGAGCGGAACGGCCGTGCCTGGAGAGATCGCCGTACTTGGCATCTTTGGTCTGCGACCGGATCGACCGGGGTTCAGCGCGGTTGGATTGCAAGGCCATGCCGATGCCGACGACGCATCAGGCGGAGAGATCGAGGTTGCCGCGGCGCGCGAGGATGGCACCGCAGCGTTCGGTCCGATGCTGACCGGTGGGACCGCGGCCGGACTGTATTCGGTCGCCAATCCCGGCGAGCTGCTCCTGCTCACCAGCCGGCTCCTGACGCTGCTAGATTCCGCCGCATCCCCATGAAGACGAAAGCAGCCGCGGGAGCCCTCGAACGCAAGGCGCGGGCGAAGAAAATCATCGCCCGTCTGAAGCGGGAGTACCCGGACGCCAGCTGCGCATTGCATCACACGAGCGCGTTGGAGCTCGTGGTGGCGACGATCCTGTCAGCGCAGTGCACCGACGCCCGGGTCAACCTGGTCACGCCGCAGCTGTTCGCGAAGTACCGCACCGCCGCCGATTATGCCGCCGCCGATCCAAAAGTCCTCGAGCAGGAGATCCAGTCCACGGGGTTCTTCCGCAACAAGACCAAATCGATCATCGGAATGGCGCAGGCGCTGGTGGAGCGGCATGGGGGCGAAGTGCCGCAGACAATGGAAGAGCTGACCGCGCTCCCGGGGGTGGGGCGCAAGACGGCAAACGTGATCCTGGGCACCTGGTTCAAGAAGAATGAAGGAATCGTGGTGGACACCCACGTCCAGCGTCTCACAGGGCTGCTCAAGCTGCGTCGCCAGGACGATCCGGTGAAGATCGAGCAGGAGCTGATGGACATTGTGCCGCGAGAAGACTGGACGTGGTTCTCGCACACGTTGATCCAGCACGGGCGTCAGGTCTGCATCGCGCGCCGGCCACGATGCGCGGAGTGCGTGCTCAACCGGTTGTGTCCGAGCTCGACGGTATGATCACTCTGCCACCGGTCGATCGATCCACGTTGGTCGCCACGCGCCGCGACATCCATCAGCATCCTGAGCTCGGGTTCGAGGAGACGCGCACGGCGGCGCTCGCCGCAGACCGCCTCCGCAGCCTCGGCTACCAGGTGAAGACGGGCGTTGGGAGAACGGGCGTCGTCGCGGTCCGAAACGGACGAGCTGACGCGCGCTGTGTGCTGCTGCGCGCCGACATGGACGCGCTTCCGATAGAAGAAGCAAACGCGGTACCGTACCGGTCGCAGCACCCGGGCAAGATGCATGCGTGCGGCCACGACGGGCACGTTGCGATCGGTCTCGAGGTAGCCCGACGACTCGCGGCACTCGATCTCCCCGGCAGCGTGAAGTTCGCTTTCCAGCCGGCTGAGGAGGCGTCGAACGGCGCGCAGGCGATGATCGTCGATGGCGTGCTGGAGGCGCCCCAAGTGAGCGCCGCGTTCGGCATTCACCTGTGGAATGAGCTGCCCGTGGGAACCATCGCCGTGACTCCCGGCCCGTTCATGGCGTCCGTCGATCAGTTCGAGATCACGATCCACGGACGCGGCGGCCATGCAGCCGCGCCGCACCAAGCCATCGACTCCGTTCTCGTTGCCGCGCACGTCGTCACGGCGCTCCAAAGTCTGATCTCGCGACGCCGGGACCCGCTCGAGGAGGCCGTTGTGTCGGTCACGGAGGTGCATGCCGGCCGCGCATTCAACGTCATTCCGGCGCGCGCCGATTTGCGCGGCACCGTGCGCACGTTCGGCGGCAGATTCTACGAGCGAGCGCCGCAGCTGATCGAAGAGACCGCTCAGGGAATTGCGGCAGCGTTCGGCGCGCGCGCGGAAGTGCAGTATCGCCGCCTGAGCGCGCCGCTCGTCAACGACCGGCAGTTGAGCGACCTCGTGCGGGATGTGGCCGTCGATCTCGTCGGGAGAACCAACGTCCGCGATAGTGTCCGCACGATGGGTGGCGAGGATATGGCGTATTTCCTGGAGCGGGTGCCCGGCTGTTTCGCGTTCGTGGGTTCGGCCGGGAGCAGCGGAAGCGCGCCGCACCACAGCCCGACATTCGATATCGACGAGGAATCGCTGGTTATCGGCGCGGAGCTGCTGACGAGAACCGCCGTGAGATTCTTGAGTTGAACACGCTGGCCTCCGAGCCGTCCGCCTACCTCAAATCCGCCGCGCACCAGCCCGTGCACTGGCTCCCGTGGGGAGAGTCGGCCTTCGCCCGAGCGCAGGCCGAGCACAAGCCGATCCTGCTCGACATCGGCGCGGTGTGGTGCCACTGGTGCCACGTCATGGACGGCGAGTCGTACGAGGACTCGAGCGTGGCCGAGATTCTCAATCGCGACTTCGTCTGCATCAAGGTCGATCGGGATGAGCGGCCGGACGTCGATGCTCGCTACCAACGAGCCGTTCAGGCGTTGAGTGGCCAGGGCGGCTGGCCGCTGACGGCGTTTCTGACGCCGGACGGCGAAGTCTTCTTCGGCGGAACGTATTTCCCGCCTGACAACAACCAGTATGGGCGCCCGGGATTCCGGCGGGTACTGATGGAGATCTCCCGCGCCTTCCGCGAAGAAGGTGACCGCATCGCGAGCAACGCGCGCGCGATTCGCGAGCACGTCACGCAAACGCTGAACGAATCTCGTCCCGGGACAGCCGATGAAGCCATGCTCGCCGCCGCGGCGGATCAGATGGCTCGTCTGTTCGATGTTCGCTACGGCGGCTTCGGCTCCGCGCCCAAGTTCCCCCATCCCGCGGCCATCCAGTTCCTGCTCGCCCGTTGGCACGACGCCAACGCAGGACTCGCGTGGCAGCGAGAGATCGTCGACAAGACGCTGTCGGGAATGGCAAAGGGGGGGATCCGCGATCATCTGGGCGGCGGGTTTCATCGCTATTCCGTGGATGAACGCTGGATCGTTCCCCATTTCGAGAAGATGTCGTACGACAACTCCGAGCTGCTGCGCGCTTACCTGTCAGCCTATCAGGCGTTCGGGACTCCCCTGTACAAGGAAGTGGCGACCGGCATCGTCGACTGGGTGCTCGAAGTAATGGCCGACCAGGAGCACGCCGCCTTCGCGACATCGCAGGACGCAGACCTCACATTCGGCGACGACGGCGACTACTGGACGTGGACGCTGGAAGAAGCACGGGCGGAACTGACTGCGGCCGAAGGCACGGTCGTTTCGAGCGTGTTCGATATCTCGGAGACGGGTGAGATGCACCACAACACGAAAAAAAATGTGCTGTGGTGGAAGCAGGATCCGGCGGGGGACGATGAATGGCCGGTATTGCGAACGGCGATGCGCAAGCTGAAGGCCGCACGCGACCGCCGGCCGGCCCCATTTGTCGATCGCACGGCGTACGTCAACTGGAACGCGATGATGGCGGGCGCATTCCTGCAGGCCGGCGCCGTTCTCGATCGACCCGAATGCAATGCCCTCGCCCTCAAGATCCTGGAGCGCATCTGGACGCTCGCGTGGAACGCGCAGACAGGTATGACGCACGTACTCGGGGGGGGGCGGGCTGAGCCGAACGGAATGCTCGAGGACAACGTCCAGGCTGCCGCGGCGTTCCTCGACGCCTATGAGGCGACAGGTGAAAGCAGCTGGCTCGAGCGAACGATCTCCGTCATGACCTATTGCGAGCGCGCCCATGGTGATCCAGCGGGTGGCTACTTCGATCTCGCCGAAAAGCGAGACACCGGGGGCGGCGGGGGGAGCGGGGGGGGCCGCGCCTATCTCGCCACGCGCGCGAAGCCCGTTCAGGACGCGCCCACGCCTTCTCCCAACGGCGTGGCCGCCCTGGTGCTTGCCAGACTCTGGGCCATGACCGACAAGACAGAGTGGCGGGAGCGACTCGGTCGCCAGATCGCTGCGTTCGCCGGCCGCGTCCAGGAGCTATCGCTATACGGATCCACGTTCCTGCGTGCCATCGACTGGGCGCTGCGCCCCATAACGCGAATCGAAGTCTCAGGGCCGAGCGGAGCGGGACCCGCGTGCGCGATGCACCTGCTCGCGCTGCAGACGTACCGCCCGCGCACGGTGATCATACGGAAAATCACCGCCGCACCCAACGCGACGGTATGCGTCGGCACATCGTGCTCGCTGCCGGTCTCGACTCCGGAGAAACTCGCGGAGCTGCTCGAGCAGTGAACCGTCGAACCCTCGGCCGCACAGGGCTCTCGATCAGTGAGATCGGTTTCGGAGCCTGGGCGATCGGCGGGAACGCGTTCGGCAATTCCTACGGATCGACGGATGATGGCGAGTCCAAGCGGGCGATCCGCCGAGCGTTCGAGCTCGGCTGCAATTTCTTCGACACCGCCGACGTGTACGGCCACGGCCAGTCCGAAGCATTGCTCGGCGAGGCGTTGCGCGACGTTCGCGATCAGGTGATCATCGCCACCAAGGTCGGCGGCAACTTTTACAACCGCGACATTCAGCCGCTCATGCGCGAGCGCATCGCACAGACGGTCGGGAAGTCGCTCGATGAGATCGACGCCGGTGCGCCGCTGCCCGTCTCGCATGACGCCAACTTCACGCCGGGGTATCTGCGATTTGCGGTGGAACGCTCGCTCGAGCGGTTGCGAACCGACCGGATCGATCTGCTCCAGCTCCACAATCCGCCGCTGCAGCTCATTGCCGCGATGGGCACCTACGAGCCGCTGGAGGAGATGAAACGGGACGGTTTGATCAGGTTTTACGGCGTCTCGGTCCATCCTCCCGAGGAGGGCCTGGCCGCGATCAACGCCACCATGCCTGACACTATCCAAATCGTCTACAACTTGGCGCGGCGCGAAGCCGAGGACACATTCCTACCGACAGCGCACGCCGCCAATGTGGGCGTGATCGCGCGGGAAACGCTGGCGAATGGTTTTCTGAGCGGCCGGTACAGTGCCGACAGCAGGTGGGAGCGTGGCGACATCCGCAGCCGTATGCCGCGCCCCTACGTCGCGCAGCTCAGTGCCCTCGGTCGGCGCGTGCGCGAGCTCGCCGAGCAATCGGGGGGGGAAATGACGGCGGCGCAGCTGGCGCTCAAGTTCGTGCTCGACCGCACGGACATCGCGTGCGCACTCGTAGGCATGAAGACTGTCGCGCAGGTCGAGGAGAACCTCAACGCGAGGATGTAGATGCCGAATAAGAAAGCGGTGATGGAAACGGCCCGAGGGACGATCGAGCTGGAGTTGTTCGGCGACGAAGTCCCCGGCACGGTAGCGAATTTCGAGAAGCTCGCGAATTCCAAATTCTACGACGGCACCAAGTTTCATCGTGTCATTCCGAACTTCATGATTCAAGGCGGCGATCCCTACTCCAAGACGGGCAAGGGACCGGTGGGCACGGGTGGACCGGGCTACACGATCAAATGCGAAACGCAGAAGAACGTGCATAAGCACGTGGCGGGGACGCTCTCGATGGCGCACGCCGGCAAGGACACCGGTGGCAGCCAGTTCTTCATCTGTCATTCGCCGCAGCGCCATCTCGATGGCGTGCACACGGTGTTCGGGCAGGTCACCAAGGGGATGGACGTCGTCAACGCCATCAAGGGGAACGACGAGATCACATCGATTCGCGTCTCATAGAGCAGGAGGCATCGCATGCTGGCGCTACTCTTGACGCTGTCCGTCGCCGTTCAGGATTCGGGAGCCTTCGTGGTGCGGCTCGGCACCGACACGGTGGCCCTCGAGCAGTACACGCGCACCGCGACACAGCTGCGCGGCGAGTACGTGGTCCGTACGCCCCGCAGCCTGCATCGCATCTATACCGCCGATCTCAATCCCGACGGCACGGTTCGCCGGTGGGAGCTGGTCACTCACAATATCGGTGGCGGCCCGGGGCCGATGGAGACGAAGGCCTCGGTCGACTTCTCCGGCGACACTGCAGTGATGGTATCTCCGCAGGGTGACGGCACCGTGACGTCGAAGTTCGCCGTGCCGCGGGGCACGTTCCCCTTCCTGATCTACGGATATGGCTTGTTGGAACACATGGGCCGGTGGGCTCGCGCCACGGGGAAGGACAGTGTGCGGTTCACGGCGCTGGCGTCTGCCAACCAGACCAGCGGCGGCTACATCCGTAAGCGCGGCGGCGACACGCTTGTGTTCATGCTCGATGAGGGCCAGCTCGCGGGCGTCGGTCCATTCACATTTCGTCTCGACCGACAGGGGCACCTTACCTGGCTCACTGGAAAAGGCAGCACGCTGCAAGTCGAAGTCCAGCGCGTCGCGTCCGTCCCGATGGCGCAAGCGACGCAGTCTTTCGCGAACCGCCCGCTTGGGCAGCTCTCACCGCGCGATACCACGCGCGCCAACCTGCAAGGCGTCGACGTCTGGATTGACTACAGCCGGCCCCAGAAACGCGGCCGGGAGATCTTCGGCAACATCGTGCCCTGGAATGCGGTGTGGCGCACAGGCGCGAACGCGGCGACGCAACTCAGTGCCGCGGGCGATATCGTGATCGGAGACGGCGGAGCCGCGCAGGTGGTCCGAGCGGGCAAGTACACGTTGTGGACCCTGCCCACGCCGACCGGATGGAAGGTCATCATCAACAAGCAGACCGGCCAGTGGGGGACCGAGTACAATCGGGAGCTCGATTTGATTCGGATTGACGCGAAAGTGGAGACGTTGGCGACACCGGTGGAGCAACTCACTATCTCGTTCGAGCCGGCCAACAAGGGCAGCATTTTGGCGATCACCTGGGACCGCACGCGTGTGTTGGTACCGGTCTCGAAGCATTGGCCATAGATGCATCTCGATTTCGCGGTCGTCGCCGATTATGCGCTGGTCGATCAGTCGGGCAAGATGTCGGTACTCGGCATCTTCCAGCACATCTGGGTGCCGCAATTCCCGGCGATGCACCCGCGGCTGCATCTGGTGCTCCGCCTGAAAGGCAAGCGCACCGAAGTCGGCGAGCATCAGGTGCAGATCAGATTGATGGATGAGGAGGATGCGGAGCTCCTGGGCGGCTCGGGCACGGTGAATTTCGCTGAGCCGCCCGCGGGCGTGACGGAGATCGAGGCAGCGGCGGTGCTGGTGTTCGACGTCCCGTTCCCGCACGCTGGGCAATACCGGTTCGAGATCACTGTCGACGGCGAGCGCAAAGCCACCGTGCCGATCACGGTGTCACAGATGCCTCCCATGCCCGCACCGACGTCACCGTCTTCATCCCCTCCCCCTTCGTCGCCGCAGGCGCCCGGTTCTTAGCACTCTGCCGCTCGGCGCCTACGTGCGGCTGCCGTTGCTGCTGCTCGCCGCCGTTCTCGCCCTCGGCTTCGACCTCGGCGGCTATCCGCTGTTCGATCCCGACGAAGGACGCAACGCGGAAGTCGCCCGCGAGATGGCGGAGACGAACGACTTCGTGCTGCCGCATCTCAATGGTCTTCCCTATCTCGACAAGCCGATCGTGTATTTCGCCGCCGCCGCGGTGACGATGAAGGTGCTCGGGCCCAATGAAACCGCCGCCCGCCTGCCCGCGCTGCTCTTCACCATTGCGACGCTCGTGGTCGTGGTTCGCTTCGCGCGCCGGCGTTGGGGTGCCGATACCGGCTGGCTCGCGGGACTCGCGCTCGCGACGATGCCGCTCGTGCTCGCCTACGCGCGGACTACGATTTTCGACAGTGCGCTCGCGTTCTGTACCACCCTCGCCATTCTGGCGTTCTGGGAGGATCGGCCGCTGCTGGCGTGGGCGGCGATCGGCGTAGGGTCGATTACCAAGGGCCCCATCGCGATTCTGATTCCACTCGCCACCGTGGTGCCGTTTGCGTTGCTCGCTGGCCGGCCGCTGCGGCGATTCTTTCCGCTCGCGGGACTGGGTGTGTTTCTGCTCGTCGCGCTTCCCTGGTTTCTCGCGGTATCGGCACGGATTCCGGACTTTCCGCACTACGTGTTCGTGCGTGAGACGTTCGAGCGCGTGACGACGACACGCTTTCATCGTACCGCGCCGTTCTGGTATTACCTGCCGATCGTGCCCATTGCCGCGTTCCCGTGGATCGTGCCGGCGCTGGCACGGTGGAGGACCTGGCGCTGGGCCTGGCTCGCGCGGCGCGTGAATCCGCGGGCACAGGAAACCATTCTCCTGGCCTGCTGGGTTCTCGGCCCGCTACTGTTCTTCACGATCAACAAGTCGAAGCTGCCGCAGTACGTCTTGCCGCTCATGCCGCCGTTCGCCATCGGCGCGGCGCGAGTGCTCACCGCGCAGGCAACCGAGCTCGGCGGTGGGCTCACCGCCGGAAGGCGCACGTACCTCATTATCGCCACGCTGTTCGGAGTGGCGCTGGCATCGTTGACGCTGTGGTTGCCGGCTCCGATCAGTCTTACGCCGGCTGAGCGCGCGGCCATCCCGCCGACCGCCTTGGCGCTGGGCGTGGCGCTGCTCATTTCTGCGGCGCTGATCTGGTATGCGGGTCGTCCTGTCCGGCTCCGCCCTGCCCTGGGGATGATGGGCTATACGATCGTCGTGCTCACTATCCCGTTCGTGTCGCATCGCCTCCGCGTCGCGATTGGGGACGACCGGTCCGCCAAGACGCTGGCGCAGGTGATTGAAAGCAGCGGGCGCGGGTCGACCGCCGTTCTGGGAATCAGCGCCTTTCCCCCGTCGTTGCCGTTCTACCTGCGACGGCCAGTTCCCGTCGCCACCGCCAACGGACGCGAGCTGACGAGTACGTTCATCGCTGATTGCTACGAGCGCTACGCGCAGATCCCCGATTCACCACTCAAGCCCGCCGATTACTGGCGTGAACGGCTGCAGCAATGCGACGTCCCGACCGTCTTCGTGACAAGCGCCGGAGATGCGCGCACTCGCGCTTTACTCGATCCACAGCTTCCGCTGCTCGCCGTCGAAGGCCGCTACGCGGCCTATGGACCATGTGCGGCATCTTCGGCGCGGTAGCGCGCACGGGGGGCGCGACGCTGCGCCACCCAGAATCGATCCCTCGCATGGCCGCGGCCCTCAAACACCGCGGGCCGGATGGCGAATGCATCGTCGGGCATGAGCGCGCGCGCATCGGCGCCCGCCGGCTCGCCATCATGGATCTCACGACCGGCGATCAACCGTTCCAAAGCCCCAATGGCAAGATCTGGATGGTGTGTAATGGCGAGATCTACAACGCCAATGATCTGCGACGTGAAGCAGCGACGTGGGGCTATCCGTTCCGCTCGCGTGGCGACATCGAAACAATCGTGCCCTTCTACGAGCGCTTCGGCGCCGACGCGGTTGCCCGGCTCGAGGGGATGTTTGGACTGGCGGTCTGGGACGATGCGCGCGAGCGGCTGTTGCTCGCGCGCGATCGCGCGGGAGAGAAGCCGCTGTTCTGGACCGAGCTGAACGGAGAGCTGCGCTTCGCTTCCGAGGTACAGGCGCTCCTTGAATTCCCCGATCAACTCCGGCGCGTCAATCGCAAAGCCTTGTCGCTGTATCGCGCGCTCGGCTATGTGCCGGCTCCGTATACAATGTTCGAGGGCATCCATAAGCTGCCCCCCGCTTCATTGCTCATCGCAGAAGGCGGCCGCACCGAGATTCGGTCGTATTGGAGCGCCGCGGAAGCAGCGAGCAAGCCATCCAGACTCACACTCGACAGTCCTGCGGAGCTCCGGGACACGTTACTGCGCGCGGTGACGCGCGAGTTGATGTCGGACGTACCGCTCGGCGTCTTTACCAGCGGCGGTCTCGATTCATCCGTTCTCGTCGCGGCAGCGGCGCGAAGCATGCCTGGCGAGCGCATCCATACGTACGCCGTACGGTTCGTCGAGCGCGGCTACGACGAAAGCATGTATGCCGAAGCCGTGACCCACGACATCGCGACGATCCACCACGTCGTTACGGCCGATGACGAGTCGCTCGGTCGCGCACTCGACGTCGTCTCCCAAACACTCGCTGAGCCGCTCGGCGACCCCGCAGTGCTCCCGACCTGGCTGCTGGCGGAGGCGGCCCGCGAGCACGTCAAGGTGATTCTCTCCGGCGAGGGCGCGGACGAGCTGTTCGGTGGTTATCCGACGTATCTCGGTCACAAGTTTGCGGAGCGCTGGCAGCGCGTACCCAAACCATTCCGCCACATTTTTCGTTGGGCCATCGATCGTTGGCCGTCATCGACCGGCAAGATGACGCTCGAGTTCATGGTGAAGCAGTTTTTGGCGGCGACCGACCTCCCCTGGATGGAACGCCACCTCACCTGGCTCGGCGCGACGGCGATCGAGGACGGCGTGATCACGGAGCTCGCGTGCAAGCTCGACCGGTTCCCGCATGACGACCCAGTGAACCGCATTCTCTGGTTCGATTTTCTGACCTATTTGCCCGACGACCTGCTGGTCAAGGTGGATCGTGCGACCATGCTCGCGTCCGTCGAGGCGCGAGCGCCGTTCCTGGATCGTGAGGTCATGGAGCTGGTCTTGCCTGCGCCGTCGCGGCTCAAGGTGCGTGGCCTCACCACCAAGGCGATATTAAAGGAAGCAGCCCGCGGACTCGTGCCTGACAGGGTGATTAATCGCCGGAAACGCGGCTTGTCGGTGCCGGTGGCGCGCTGGCTCAACACTGGATTGGCGCCGCTGGCCGACCGACTGTTGGACACACCGCTCCTGGTGGAGCACCGGTCGGGAAAACGCAACCACGCTCGCCGCCTGTGGCCGCAGTTGATGCTCGGGTTGTGGGCGGAGCGTTGGGGAGTGGACATCGGACCGTGACGCGCGAAGAAGCGCTCGCACTCATGCACGAGCACACGAAGAGTCCGTCGCTGCGCCAGCACATGCTGGCGGTCGAGGCGGCGATGCGGGCCTACGCCGCGAAATTCGGCGAAGATCCGGAGCCGTGGGGACTGGTCGGTCTGCTGCACGACTTCGATTACGAAACGTTTCCCAATCAGGAGCATTCCGCGACGGAGGGGCACCCCGCCTGGGGCGTCGGCATCCTGCGGTCGCGCGGAGTCCCGGAGCCCCTCTGCCGGGCGATTCTCGGACACGCCACCTATTCCGGCGTACCGCGCGACACGCCTCTGGCGAAGACGCTCTTCGCGGTCGACGAGCTGTGTGGATTCCTGGTTGCCTGCGCCCTCGTGCGCCCCTCGAAGAGTTTTGCCGATCTGGAGGTTTCGTCCGTCAAGAAGAAGCTCAAGGACAAAGCCTTCGCGCGCGGCGTGAACCGCGACGAGGTTCGCCAGGGGGCCGAGGAGCTGGGTGTGCCCCTCGACGAGCACGTCGCCTTTTGTATTCAAGCGCTCCGGCCGGTCGAGCCGACGTTGGGCCTCGGAGGGTGACCGCACACCCGTTCTCGAGCGCTCTCGATCGTGCCACCGGCGCGCGACCGATTCCCGGCAACATCGTCCGCCACATCGCCGTGAGCCGGGATGCGCTCGAGACGATGCTCGAGATGATTGCCGGCGCCCAGCGATCGGTGCATTTCGAGAACTACATCATCCACGACGATCGCACCGGTCGCCGGTTCGCGACGGCATGGGTCGAGCGCGCCCGCGCCGGCGTGCATGTGCGCGTGCTGTACGACGCCTTCGGATGCCGCAGCACCAGCCATGCGTTTTGGCGCGACCTCCGGCAGCACGGCGTGGACGTGCGGCCGTTTCGGCCGATCTGGACGAGCGGCCCTATCGAGGCCTTCAGTCGCGATCACCGCAAGCTGCTCGTCGTGGACGGTTATCGGGCCATGACAGGCGGGTTGTGTATCGGCAACGAATGGTCCGGCGATCCGGCGCTGGGGCGGCGGGCGTGGCGTGACACGATGGTCGTGGTCTGCGGTCCCGCCGTGGCGGCGCTCGAAGGCGCCTTTGCCCGGATGTGGGCGCGCGCCGGCCCGGCGCTTCCCGTAGACGAAGCGGCGGGAACGAACGAAGAATGTGGGCCCTCGGGCGTGCGCGTCGTCGAGGGCCTTCCGGGACAGTCACGCATCTACCGCGCCGTGCAATTGCTCGCCGCCGCGGTCACGGAGCGGCTCTGGATAACCGACGCATATCTCATCGCTCCGCCTCCGCTCTATGCTGCCTTCGTCGACGCGGCCCGCAGCGGCGTGGACGTCCGGCTGCTCCTGCCCGGCACCACCGACGTGCCGATCGTTCGCATCTTCACGCGCAGCGGATATCGCGAGCTGCTGCATGCCGGCGCCCGCATCTTCGAATTCCGCGGACCGATGCTGCACGCGAAAACGCTCGTCGCCGATCACGATTGGGCTCGCGTGGGGTCGAGCAACCTCAACGTCTCGAGCCTGTTCGGGAATTACGAGCTCGACCTCGTGACGGAGGCCGACGGTCTCACGGCCACATTGGCGACGCAGTTTCTGCACGATATGGCGCAGAGCCGGGAGATCGTGCTCAAGGCGCGGCGCCGTCTGCCACTGCCGCCGAAACTCGTGGCTGCGGCAGCCGTCGCCCCGACGTCGGCGGGCGAGGGGGCGCCATCGTACTACAAGCGGTCGCTGCGGGAGCGGCAGGCGGTGGCGGCCGTTGCACTCATGCAGGCGGCGGGCGGCGCCCGCCGAATGCTCGCCGGGGCGGCGGCGGGTCTATTTGCGGTCATCGGCGTGTGCCTGATTCTCTTCCCGCTCACCGCGAGCGCCGTGCTCGCAGTGGGGGCGTTGGCGACGTCGCTGTGGCTGGCGGGCTATACGGTCGCGAGACGGCGGCGCCGCCGCGAGACCGATGCCCGCTGAAGCAGGGATGCCCCCGCCCCCGCCCCCGCCCCCGCCCCCCTCCCCGTCCCAACCCCCGGGCGGGGCAAAGCGTATGGGAAGCGAAGGAGACGACCGGGGGCTTGTTGCCAAGACCCTGGCCGGCGACCGTGCGGCATTCGGGGAGTTGGTGGAGCGCTATGCGGCACAAGCGCGCCGGGTCGCACGGGCGGTGTTAGGGGATCCCGATGACGCCGATGACGCCGCGCAGGACGGCTTTCTCTCAGCCCTGGTGAAGCTCGCCCAATATGATGCCCGGCGTCCGTTCGGCCCATGGCTGATGCGGATCGTCGCCAACGCCGCGACCGACCGGCGTCGCCGCCGTAGCGTGCGGCGTGCGGAGCCGCTCGATCCTGCGCTGGTTGGCGGCGGGCCCCGGCCCGATGCGGCAGCAGTGCAGAGTGAGTTGGGCGATCGTTTGCGCGCCGCGCTGGCCGAGCTGCCGGAGCGGCGGCGCACCGCGGTGGTACTGTTCGACGTCGAGGGATATTCGCACGCCGAGATCGCCGGCATGCTGGGAGTACCCGAAGGAACTGTACGTTCGGAGGTATTTCACGGGCGTCGCCGGTTACGAGCACTTCTGGCTGATTGGAAGGAGCAGGTGAAATGACAGACTCGCAGATGTTCGACCATCGTCCGGACCCGGAGCTCGCGGCCGCGTTGCGGGCGGCCCTCGAGCCCAGGGACGGCCAGTCCGCGTTCGTCGCTCGCGTGATGGCAGGATATGACGAGGCACTGCGGCGGGCGACGGTCCCGACGTGGGACGTGCTCGCGTCGTGGTTCCGCCCGGGCGTTGCCGCAGCCGCGGCGGCGCTGATCGCCGGTTTCCTCATCGGCCGCACGGTTTTGTTCGCCGGGGCCGGTGGTGGAGCCGCTCCGGTATCGATGGATGCCGCGATCGCCTCCGCCGCGGTCGGTGGACCCGGACGCGGCGTCGCAGCGCTCGTCACGGCGCCGTCTCCGCCTGATCCGAGCATCGTGTTCACTGCATTAGTAGAGCAACGCTAAAGGAACTATCGAGGAGCCATGCTGAATAAACCGAAACTCGCCGCCGTCGGACTGCTCGCCGCCGTTTTTCTGGCGGGTGGCCTCGCAGGTTGGGGCGGCCACGCTGCCGCCGAGCGCGATGATGCGGGAATGCGCGGACGCCGCGGCCCGGACGCCATCGTCGCATATCTGAGCCGTGAGCTGGATCTCAGCACCGCTCAACGGGACTCGGTGCGCGCGATCTTCGAGCGCCACCGTCCCGAGACCGATTCCCTGTGGGCGCAGGTCCGCCCGCGCTTCGACTCGATCAAGGCCCGGATGCGCGCCGAGATCGACGCCCAGCTCACGCCCGCACAGCGGGAGAAGCATCAGCGACTGATCGACAACGCAGAGCATCACCGTAGAGAGAACTCCGGGGAACGCGGGGGAGGGGGACCCAACTAATGCGGTGGCCTTTCGCTGTGCTGTTGGCCCTGGCGGCTTTCCCGCGCGGGCGCCTCGCGTCGCAGCAACCAGCCCAAAAGGAAGTCACGCTCAACGAAGCGGTCGAGCGCGCGTTGCAGGTGCAGCCGGCGATGGTGCAGGCGCGCGGCGATCAGCGCAGTGCCGGCGCGGCGATGCGATCGAGCCTCGGCTCGTATCTCCCGACCGTGTCCGCCAGCGGCTCTTCCCAGAGAATTGGCGGGACGCGGTTCAACTCTTCGACCAACCAAACGCTGACGCTTCCCGCGTCGACGGCCTTCAACGGCGGACTGAGCGCGAGTCTGGTCCTGTTCGATGGCTTTAGCAGACTGGCCGACATGCGTTCGTCGCATGCATCGCAGGACGCAGCCGAAGCAGGCGTAGTGAACCAGCGCTTTCAGGTCACGCTCCAGACGAAACAGGCGTTCTATAACGCTCTCGCCACCGAGGACCTCGTGCGTGTCGCCGCAGCGCAGGTGCGTCGGGCCGAGCAGCAGTTGCGGATCTCGGTGGACAAACTGCACGCCGGCTCCGCGACGCGTTCCGATTCGCTCCGTTCGCTCGTGGACTATGGCAACTCACGCATCGTACTGTTGCAGGCCCAGGCGAACCTGGAGACGGCTCAAGCGAATCTCGGCCGCCAGATCGGTGTCGACGCGCTCGTGCGCGCCGTCCCGGACAGCGTCCTTCCTCCACTGCCGGACACGACGGACTTGCGCCAATCCGTGATCGCGAACACGCCGCAGGTCCAACAGGCTGATGCTCAGGCGCGGGCGCTCGGCGCGCAGGTCGGGATTTCGCGCGCTCAGTATTGGCCAACCTTCAGCGTATCGGTCGGCAATTCCTACTCGGGTTCCGTGGCTCCCTGGACATCGACTGATGGTTACTCGTCGGGGTGGCGTGTCATCTTCAGCGGCCAGTGGAATCTGTTCAACGGATTCTCGCGCGAGAAACAGCTCACCTCGGCCGTCGTCGCTCGCGACGAAGCGCAAGCACGCGCGGCCGACACGCGCCGGCAGGTCAGCGCCCAGCTCACGCAGGAAATCGCCGCCTTGGCGACCGCCTTCGAAAAGATCTCGATCGCCGAGACGAATGTGGCCGCCGCGACCGAGGATCTCCGCGTGCAGAACGAGCGGTACCGCGTCGGCGCCGCGACGATTCTCGATCTTCTCACGTCACAGACGGCACTCACCACGGCGGAGCAAAACCTCGTTCAGGTGCGCTTCGATTATCTGATTGCCCGCGCGCAACTCGAGGCAGTGGTAGGACGGACGCTATGACTACCGCGCAAGCGATGACGTTCCGCACGGGCGATACGCCGACGCCCGACACCGTGATTCTGACGCATCACCTGGCGCGTGAGTACCAGATGGGCGCCGAAGTCGTGCACGCCTTGCGCGGCGTCGACATTCAGATCAAGAAGAACGAATTCGTCGCGTGCATGGGGCCGTCGGGATCGGGGAAATCGACCCTGATGAATCTGATCGGCTGTCTCGATACGCCGACGAGCGGGGAATACTGGCTGAACGGCCAGAAGGTCAGCGACCTGAGCGACGACGAGCTGGCGCGCATCCGCAACAAGGAAATCGGATTCGTGTTCCAGACGTTCAACCTGCTGCCGCGCGCCGACGCGCTGCACAACGTTGAGCTGCCGCTCATCTATGCGGGCATGTCCGCCAAAGAGCGCCGCGAGCGCGCGCAGCGGTCGCTGCAGCAGGTCGGGCTGGGCGATCGTATGGATCATCGCCCGAACGAGCTGTCGGGCGGCCAGCGCCAGCGCGTCGCCATCGCCCGCGCGCTGGTGAATGCGCCGAGCATCCTCCTGGCCGACGAGCCGACCGGCAACCTCGACTCGGCGACCGGCAATGAGATCATGGCGTTGTTCCAGGAGCTCCACGACTCGGGTCAGACCATCGTGCTGGTGACGCACGAACACGACATTGCGGCGCACGCGCGCCGCCAGATTCATCTGCTCGACGGAAAGATCGAGCGCGATGAGAGGATGGAAGGTCAGCCGTGACAACTCCTAGTCGCGCGGTGGTGGTACTCCTCGCCGCCGTCATCGCCTGCCACAAGACGCAGCCGAACCTGTCGTACGAGGCGGTCCCGGTCGAGCGCCGCAACATCGTGGTGTCGGCGTCGGCATCCGGCGCCATCGAACCGGTGCTCACGGTGGACGTGAAGTCCAAGGCATCCGGCGAGATCATCGGGATGAACGTGCAGACCGGCGACGACGTGAAGGCCGACCAGCTGCTAGCCTCGATCGACCCGCGCATCCCGCGCAACAACCTCGCGCAGGCGCAGGCGAACCTGGCGGTCGCGCAGGCACAACTCAGCAATGCGAAGGCTCAGCTTGCGCGCTCGGATACGCTGTTCAAGGCGCAGGCGATCACCCAGACCGAGTGGGATCAGTCCAAACTCGACTACGCCAACGCCAACGCGGCCGTGATCCGCGCGCAATCCGACCTCGAGAACGCGCGCGACCGCATGACCGACACCAAGCTGCGTGCCCCACTCGCCGGCACAATCATCACGAAAAACGTCGAGCTCGGCACCGTGATCTCATCCCCGACGACGGACGTGGGTGGCGGAACCGTGCTGTTCAAGATGGCGAACCTCGATACCGTGCAGATCCGCGCGCTCGTGGACGAGACCGACATCGGCAAGGTGCAGCCCGGCCTGCTCGCGAGTATTACGGTCGATGCGTATCCCAACCGGCCGTTCGAAGGCTCGGTCCTGAAGATCGAGCCGCAGGCGACCGTGCAGCAGAACGTGACGATGTTCAACGTCCTGGTGCGCATCCCCAACCCGAGTCATCTCCTCAAGCCGGGGATGAATACGGAGGTCGAGATTCACGTTGGGCAGCGTCAGAACGCGCTGGCCATCCCCAACGCGGCATTGCGGACTCAGCGCGACGTCGCATCGGCAGCTCAAGTCCTCGGGCTCGATCCCCAGCAGGTGCAACAGCAGCTCGCGGCCCAACGGCCGCAGACGCCGACCACCCATGACAGCGCCTCGCTCGGCGGAGGCACCGCGACGCGAAGGGACTCGACCCCTGGTGGCAACACGATGACCATGCCGGACGGGCGGACGATTCAACTGCCGCCCGGCGTGACCGAAGCGCAGGTTCGTTCGGCATTTCAGAAGCGGATGTCGGGCCAGGAGCTGACGCCGGCCGAGCAGAGCGTGATGACGGCCATGCGGGCCGCGTTCCAACGCGCGGGGGGGGGCGGGGGCGGTGGAGGAGGAGCCGGTGGCGGTGGCATGCGGCGGAGTGGAGGCGACGCCTCCAGCTACATCGTCTTCACGCTCCGCAAGGGACAGCCGACGCCGGTGCAGATTCGCACCGGACTTTCCGACCTCGATTACATCGAGGTGGTGAGCGGCCTGACCGAGCAGGATACCGTACTCGTGCTTCCCAGCGCGTCGCTGCTCAATTCCCAGCGCGACATGCAACAGCGCATGCGCAGCTTCACGGGTGGTGGCCTGCCTGGCGTGCAACAGCAGCCGACGACCACACAACAGCGGCCGCCGGCGGCGACGCCCACGAGACCGTAGCGATGCTCTTCGACGAGATCTTCCAGGTCGCGCTCCAGTCGATCCGGGCGAACAAGCTGCGGTCGTTTCTCACGATGCTGGGCATCATCATCGGCGTGGGCGCGGTCATCACGATGGTCGCGCTCGGCAGCGGCGCGCAGAAGGCCGTGCAGGCACGCATTCAGGCGCTCGGGCCAACGCTGTTGTCCATCTATCCCGGCCAGTCATTCCGCGGTGGCGTCGCGATCATGTTCGACCAGCGTGCCAGCCTGACCGTGGATGACGCCGACTCGCTCGCCGCGAGTGCGCGCTACGTGAAGGGCGTCGTCCCCGAGTTGACCCGCAACTTTCAAGTGAAGCGGGGCGGCCTGAACGCCAATGTGAACATCGTCGGCACCACGCCGAATTATCCAACCGTGAAGAACTACACCTTCACCGCCGGCCGGATGTTCACGGCCGGTGAAGACGAGGGGCGGCGCCGCTACGCCGTGCTCGGATCGGCCATTCCCGAAATGTTCAACGCGAATGGTGCCGCGATGATCGGGCAGGAGATCCAGATCCGCGGCATTCCCTTTGAAATCATCGGCGTGCTGTCGTCGAAGGGTTCCGCGATGGGGTTTGGGAATCCGGACGAGCAGATTCTCATTCCCCTGCAGACCGCGCGCTACCGCATCATGGGCACCAATCGCCTGCGGTCGATCACGGTCGATGCAGCGAGCGTGCCACAAATGACGCTCGCGATGATCGAGATCGAGCGTGTGATGCGCCGTGAGCACAAGATCCGGCCTGGCGGGGAAAACGATTTCCAGATCCGCAACCAGTCGGATATCCTCGCGACGTTTCAGCAGACGACCGAGACGTTCACTTATCTCCTCGCGGGCATCGCGGCGGTCAGTCTCCTCGTCGGCGGGATCGGGATCATGAACATCATGTTGGTCTCGGTCACGGAGCGGACGCGCGAGATCGGCGTCCGCAAAGCGCTCGGCGCGACGCGCTTCAACATCATGTTCCAGTTTCTGGTCGAGGCGTTGGTGCTATGCCTCGTCGGCGGCGTGATCGGGATCCTGTTCGGCGTCCTCGGCGCCGTGGGCCTGTCCAAGATCGCGCATTGGAACACGTCGATTAACCTATTCGCCATCCTGATCGCGTTTTTGTTCAGCGCGCTGGTCGGCTTGTTCTTCGGCCTCTGGCCGGCCAAGCGGGCGGCGGCTCTGGACCCGATTGTCGCGCTGCGGTACGAGTAGTAATGCGAAATGTGAAATGCGAAATGTGGAATTGACCTGACGAATCGTCGCTTGCCTCCGAAATTCCGCATTCCACATTCCACATTTCGCATTGTAGTTTTAGTTCCATGCTCGCCGTTCTTCTCGTTCTGCTCCAGTCTGTGGGCGATCCGCAACCGGTCTACGACGGCCGCCTCCATCGGATCGAGGTGCGCGTCCCGCGCATCGACGCGCCGTCGGTGCACGTCGACGGCGTCCTCGATGAAGCGGCCTGGCAGCAAGCGGCGCTGCTCACCGGCTTCACGCAATACCGCCCCGTCGATAGCCGGCCGGCGGAGGACAGCACGGAGGTGCTCGCGTTTTACGGTCCGGACGCGATCTACTTCGGGATTCGCGCGTACGAGGCCCATGGGAACGTCGTGCGCGCGACGCTGGCCAACCGCGACAACATCGACGCCGACGATAAGATCCAGCTCCTCCTGGACACCTTCAACGACCGCCGCCGCGCGCTCCTGTTCGCGGTCAACCCGCTCGGCGTGCAACAGGACGGGGTGCGCAGTGAGGGACTCGCAGGCGCGGCGGGCGGGCAGAACGCCGGCTTTCGCTTCGACGGCGTCGTCGATCTGAATCCCGACTACGTCTACCAGTCAAAGGGCCGCGTCACCCCCTGGGGCTACGAAGTCGAGGTGCGCATTCCCTTCAAGAGCCTCCGCTATCAGAGCGGCGCGACCCAGGACTGGGGCATCCAGATCATCCGCACGACGCAGCATACCGGCTATGAAGACACCTGGGCGCCCGTGGTACGCGCCAGCGCGAGCTTTCTCATTCAATCGGGCACGCTGAAGGCGCTCACCGGCCTGCGCCGCGGCCTGGTCATGGACGTCGCGCCGGAGTTCACCTCGCGCCTCGACGGCGCACCGGTATCGCCCACGTCCTACCGCTATCACAACATCGATCCCGAGCTGGGGGTCAACGTCCGCTGGGGCGTCACGCAAAATCTGAGCGCCGCGGGTACGGTGAATCCCGATTTCTCGCAGGTCGAGGCCGACGTCGGCCAGGTGACCGTCAACCAACGCTTCGCGCTGTTTTTCCCCGAAAAGCGGCCGTTTTTCCTGGAAGGCCTCGAGCAGTTCGACACACCGAACGCGCTGATTTATACGCGCCGGATCACTTCCCCTATTGTCGGAGCGAAGCTGACCGGCAAAGTGGGCGGCACGGCGGTCGCCTATATCGGCTCCGTGGACGACAACGGCGGGACCCCTCGGTTGCATCCGATTGTGAACCTGCTGCGCTTGCGACGCGACCTCGGCGCCAGCTCGACAGTGGGACTCGTCTATACGGACCGTATCGTAGAGAGTGCCTGGAACCGCGTGTTCGGAGCCGACGCCAGAGTCATCTGGAAGAAGATCTGGTTTTCCGAGGCGCAGTTCGTAGGCTCATGGACAAAGGCTGGGTCCGGACTGGGGGTTCGGGCGGGACAGCTCTGGGACGTGACACTTTACGACCGTACGGGCTATTCGTACGGCAACCATGCCGAGCTCGTGGGCATCAGTCCCGATTTCGCGGCGCTCAGCGGCTTTGTGAATCGTGTCAACATCGTGCAGGGCCGGTTCGCCAATCGCTTCACGTGGTATGGAAAGCTCGGCGCGGAACTGGAGAATGCCACCACGTTCATTCTGGTCCAACCCGTTTGGCACTATCGAGACTTCTTCAAGCTCGCCAGTACGTTCGAGGGAAACATCAATGAGCAGTGGCTCTTCACGCTGCGTGGCGGCTGGGGCGTCAACGCCAACTACCAGAACGCCCAGCAGCGCTTCGATCCGCCCGACTACGCCGGCTATCAAGTCGACTCGGCGGGGACCCTGATTCCCTTTGTCGTTCCCCACGGGCGCTACAACCTCTGGGGCGGCAATATCGGCTTCAACACGCCGAACCGCGCACTCACGCTGAACGCCAACGTCGGCGCCGGTATGGGCGTGATCTTCGCCGAAGCCGCGGAATCACGCGGGCTCAACGCCTTTGTGGGAGTCACCTGGAAGCCGACGAACGCCGTCCGCGTCGATGGCCAATGGACGCATCAGCGTCTCACGCGAGCCGCGGATGGCAGCTGGTTCTCGACCGCAAATATCCCCCGCCTCAAGCTCGAGTATCAGCTGACACGCGACATTTTCTTTCGCTACGTGGGCCAATACACCGCTCAGCAGATCGATGCGTTACGTGATCCGCGCACCGGCGATTCGCTGGTCGTCAAAGGTCAGTTCCAGCCGCGCCACACCGATACCGAGTTCCGCAACGACTTTCTCTTTTCCTACAGGCCTACTCCGGGAACGGTGTTGTTCTTTGGATACGGTTCGTCACTCACGGAGCCGGAGCCGTTCAGCTTCGGCCGGCTCACGCGCACCGGCGACGGCTTTTTCCTGAAGGCCAGCTACCTATTCCGGATGTGAACAGTCTGGGGGCTCAGCTCCTCGACGAACGGCTCGCCAAGCAGCGGCAATATGTGCTTGCGAACACGCGGGCGCGCTGGGGATTCGTCGGCTTCGGCATCCTGCTGCTCGGCATCGTAAAGGTCGCCGGCATCGGTGCGATCTCGTCGTGGTTCATGCTCGCGTTCGCCGCGATCTTTGCCGGCGCCAACGCGGGCGTGCGCCGGCTGGTGCAGCGCGCGCCGTTCCAGCCGTGGTACGCACAGCTCAATCTGGTCGTCGGCTGTCTCCTGATCTCGGCGGTCTTGTTCGCGATGGGCGCGAGCGGCCACGTGCTCTACGGCGCCTATCTGATCGCGCCGCTGCAAGCGGCATTGTATCTCGAGCGACGCGACGCCTGGGGCGCGTTGATCACCAATTTGGTTGCGTTCGCCCTCGTGACTGCCGTAGCGCAGGTCGCGGGCCATGGCTGGCCGTGGTCGCTTTATGTGCAGGAAGGACTCGTGCTGGTCTTCGCCTGCGTCGCCCTCGTTCCCATGCTCGCGCAGATCATCGAGCGGCTGCGGCACGCGCGCGGCGTGCTCGGCGAGATCGAACGTGGGGACCTGACGCGGCAGATGGAAGCGGGCGAAGGCCTCGCCGCCGACGAAATCGGATACCTCAGTGTCAGCGTCAACCGCACGACTGCGGCCATCACCGACATCATCCGCGAAATCGGCAAGCAGGGCCACGCGCTCGCCGCCATGGCGCGTGAGCTCGCCGTTTCCGCACGCGACCTGCAAACCGCTTCGCAGGAGATCTCGACGACCACTGACCACCTGTCGGAAGGAACGGAGCGTCAACGCCAGCTCATCGTCTCCGGCCGCGAGGACTCGGAAGCAGCGTCGGGTCTCGCGACCACGTTGCACGCGCGCGCCCAGGAAGCGGAGCGACGGATCACCGAGATCGCCTTACAGGCGCATCGCCGCGGCGAAGAGGTATCCCGGGCGAGCACGTACTTGATGAATCTGCTCGTGCACATGGATCACGCGGCACAGGTCGCGATCGAGCTCGATCGTGAATCACGGGAAATCGGCAAGCTCGTGGACGGGATCACGCGCATTGCGAGTCAAACCGATTTGCTCGCGCTCAACGCGGCCATCGAAGCCGCGCGCGCCGGCGAGCATGGGTTAGGATTCCGCGTCGTCGCGGGCGAGGTGCGGAAGCTCGCCGAGCAGAGCGCGCGATCCGCGGAAGAGGTGCGCACCCGGGTGCGGCAAACGCAGGGCCAGATAGGTCGGGTAGTAGAGGCGATGCAGCAAGGTCGTGAAGCGGCGCAGGGCGTCGGCAGCGTCGCCACGACCGTACAGGGGGCGCTCGACGCGATTTTCTCCGACCTCAATACGACGGTGCAGTTCGCGACTTCATTCGCGGTCGAAACAGAGAATCAAACGAAGCGCATGCGTGAGGTGCTGCGCCGTATGGAAGAAGTCGCGGCGATCGCCGATGGCGCGGCAAGCGGTGCGCGCCAGACGTCTGCCGCCACCGCTCACCAGTTCGCGTCGCTTGGCGAGCTCACAACGACGTCGCAGCGGTTGTCAGAAGCCGCGACGCAGCTGGCACAGACGATCCGGCGCTTCCGCGTGAACGGCGGAGGACCGTCACCAACCGCGGAGTAGCGGCGCGTCACCAAAATCCCACAGCAGAAACGCGATCAGCTTCGATCGGGGCGGTGACACGCCGGTCACGGGAACCTCGGCGCCGAGACATCCTGCGACGTGACCGAGCCGTGACAGCTTGATCCAGAGCTGAGGATAGAGGGAAAGGGCATTTGCGCCGGCCTGCGGCACGTCCCACCCCGCTTCGATCATCGGCACCAATCGTCTTGCGGCAATCTCATGGCTGATGCCCAACCGGTACGACGCACCCGCAATACCTCGGGCCTCTTCCCAACTCGCCACCGCCTGGCCTTGGATGGTGAAACCGAGCCGTTCTGCGCCGGCCGACAGGTACGGCGCGAGCTCCCACCGGTCGCGCCGGCCGAGCGGGGGCGTCGCCTCGACACCCAGCGTGGCGAGAGCACGATGCTCGAGGCTGTGCCAGATGTTGTACTTGAGAGCACCCGTTACGGACTCAAATGGGCGGCCCTGTGAATCGAGGACGGTCGTCGCTTCTGCTTCGAACTGGAAGCGACGGCCCATGCGCCGCTCGTAAATGAGCTGTTGTTCATATGCATGCGCGACGGCGATAAGCTCATTCTCTGGGAAGGCCTTCTCGATGAGAAAGCCTCGCGCAAAGTTCAGCTCGCCGGGAGGCCAGCCGTGCTCGCCGCACAGCGAGCGCACGTAACGGACGACCATGCGGATTTGATCGCGTGTCGCACCCTCGCCGTACGCGGGCATATCGAGCGACAAGCCAAAGGCCGCCCCGCCACGCGTGACGATCCCGACCCAACGGTCTTCCGTCTCCGCCGTGGATGCGGCGCACGACGCAAGATCGGCCGGCGGCACGTCGAGTTTGGTTGTCGCCGCGGGCGTGCCGCGGGCATCGGCGCCATGGCAGTGACTGCACCATGCCGTATAGAGACTGTCTCCTTGCGCGCTGAGGCTAGATGCCCACAGCGCGGCGCAGGCGACGAGCCTCAGTATTCGCGCCACGGCGGATCTCCCTGGTATCGGCGGTTTTGAGAACACCATCGTGGACGACGACGTGGCCATCGACGACCACATGGCGAACGTCAGCGGCCTGGGCACTGTAGACGATCCGCGAAACCAGATCGGCGTCCTCGGGCTGCGCGTGTGGTTCTTCGAGATCCAGCACCACTAAATCCGCGCACTTCCCCTCTTCTATAGAGCCGATCTCCGCTTGAAGCCCCAACGCGCGCGCGCCGCCGAGCGTGGCAAGCTCGAGCACGTGCGCGGCCGGCAGGGAATCGGGCCCATGGCGCGGCTTCTGAATCAGGGCCGCGAGCCGCATCTCCGTGAACACGTCCAGACGGTTATTGCACGGAGCGCCGTCCGCACCGATCCCGACGCGACAGCCGGCCGCGAGCATTTCCGGAATCGGTGCGATCCCGCTGCCCAGTTTCAGGTTCGAGCTGGGACAATGGACGACGTTGGTGGCCTGGCGCGCGAGGCGCGCAATTCCCTCTTTATCGACCCACACGCAGTGCGCCAGCGCGGCCCGCGGCCCCGAAATGCCGACCGAGTCGAGATAGGCGATTTCGTCATTGCCGCGTTCGCGCTTCACGAGCTCCAGCTCGAGCGGCGTTTCGGCGGCATGCGTGTGGACGACGGCGCCGGCCTTCTCAGCGAGATCGCTCACCGCCCTCAGCAACGGCCCAGTGCAGCTTGGCGCGAACCGTGGCGCAAAGCAGTAACGCAATCGGCCGCCCGCGGCGCCGTGCCAACGCGCACAGAGGGCCGCGCTCTCCTGCAACGCAAGATCGGTTGATTCGCGCAGAGCGGACGGGCTCGAGGGAGCGTCCATGAGACACTTGCCCGCGGTCGCGCGGATGCCGATTGATTCGAGCGCTTCGAATGCGGCGCCGGTGTGTCGCACCGATTCCATGTCGAGGATCGCCGTGGTGCCGCCGAGCAGGAGCTCGGCCGCGCCCAGCATCGCCGACCAATAAATCGAAGTCTCGGTGTGCGCCGCTTCGAGCGGCCAGATGCGCTGGGCGAGCCATGCCTCGAGGGTGAGATCCTCCGCTAGGCCCCGGAACAGCGTTTGACAAAGATGGATGTGGGCTTGCACTAACCCGGGAAGAACGATCAGCCCCGTACAGTCGAGGATGAGGGGCTTTTTCGTCCCAACCTTCCGACGTTCCAACGTTCCAACGCTCTTGATTCGGCCTGTTTCTACGAGAATGTCGGCTTCCAGAATGCGCCGCGACGGATCCATTGTGACCACCCGGCCGCCGCGAAGCAGCAGCGACATCAGGAGATCCGCGGACCGGTAGCGGTCGAATCTGCGCCGGGGGGCAAGTCGAAATACGCTTCGAGCTCGTCTTTCAGCTCATCGTCGTTGTACACGCCGGCGAGAATGCGCTCGGCGGTCCCCGGCTCTACCAGGACGTAACCGAACGGGTAGTCGACGCCCGACAACAGAATCGTGCGCCGCTGGTGATTGGGCAGCGCCACGTAGATCGTCTCGGCGTTCGTCGGCAGGAGCTTGATGTCGTGCCGCTTGAGCATCGGCGCGATGTGATCGGTGGCATTGTTGAGGTCGTCGAGAGCCTGCGCCTGATCGTCGGCGCTCAACGTGTCCGCGGCAGGCAGCCAGAAGACGATGACGGTCGGGCCCGTGACGACTCGCGGCGTGAGCAGCGCGCTGTCCGCCGAGTCGTGAGCCGCCATGTCATTGAACGCGAGGCTGTCGCTCCGATTCGGAACGTAGGCATCGCGCGGTGCGGGCCGACATGATGAGAGGATTCCAATGATGCAAAGCGTTGCCAGGCGCATGGCAGACAATATACTTGTCGCATGACGGCTCCCCCCGCCCCACCGGCCGCACCTGCTTCGTCTGTTCCCGTTCAAGTAAAGCGTCATCACTGGATCGTCCGCCTCACGCATTGGGCGACGTTCGTGTTGCTCGCCGGAATGGTCGCGAGCGGGCTGCAGATTTACACCGCCTACGCGCGCTTCGGTGAGCGTGGCGGTCCCTACTACATCAATCCGTTTCAGGATCGGGAGTTTCCTCGTTCCGTCCGCCTCGGTGGCTGGCTCGCGGGCGGATTGAATTGGCACTTCACGCTGATGTGGCCGTTCATCGCGGCAGGTCTGTTCTATCTCTCGTATCTCGTCACCAGCGGGGAGTGGCGATCCTTGTTGTTCCGGCCGCGCGACATTCGCGGCGCAATCGAAATGCAGAAGTACTACTTGCGGCTGCGGAAGGAACATCCCGCGCAAGGCAAGCACAACCCACTGCAAAAACTCGCCTACACTTTCATCATTTTTCTCGGCGCCCTCTCCGTACTCACCGGCTTTGCCATTTACAAACCGACGCAGCTCTCCTGGCTCACGGCCCTTTTCGGTGGCTTCCAGGCAGCGCGGTACTGGCATTTCTGGGCGGTGTGGTTTTTCACGGCATTTCTCGTCGTTCACGTGCTCCTCGTGTTCGTCGTCGACCCAGCATCCTTGCGCGCCATGATCACCGGCTGGTATCGCGGCCGATTCCCCAGCCATGATTGACCGCCGCGGCTTTCTCCGGCTCGCCGCCGGCGCGGGCCCGGCGTCGCTCGCGGCCGCGTGTGGCTGGGATGGAGGCAACGCCATTCGGCCGGCGCTGCTCGACGTCAGTCGCCTGAACGACTGGGTGGGCGAGAAGATTCTGTTCTCCGCACATCGGCTCGCGCCGCAGTATCCGGTTTCGGAGCGCACGGCGCATCTACCGAGCTACTTCATCTCGCCGATGACGCCCGTGCTGAAGGATCCGGCAACGTGGCGGCTGCTCGTCACTGGGCTCGTGCGCAGGCCGATGTCACTCTCACTCGACGATTTGCAGGCGCTGCCGCGGACGACCTACACGGTCAAGCATCACTGTGTCGAGGGGTGGTCCGCCATCGCGAGTTGGCACGGCGTCCCCGTTTCGACGATCGTGGAGCGCTGCGACCCGCTGCCCGAAGCCCGCTTCATACGGTTCGTCTCTTTCGATTCCGATTATTCAAACGGCTGGGATCTGGCGAGCGCGATACATCCGCAGACGATCCTGGCGTACGGCATGAACGACAATCCGCTCCCAGCGGCCCATGGCGCGCCACTGCGACTCTATTCGCCCACGAAACTCGGCTACAAGCTGACGAAGTATCTCGTCTCGATGACGTTCACCGCCCAACGGCCCGGCGGCTACTGGGAGGATCAGGGATACCCATGGTTCGGCGGAGTCTGACGCTCCTGATCGTCGTTGCCGCACTGGCGTGCCGCAAGAATCGCGACATGGCCGACCGCACGGTGATGCCGCCGGCTGACTCCGCGATGATCAAGAACCCCATGAAGGCCGACAGCATGTTGGACACGATGCCGGGCGGTGAGATGGCGCGGGGGAACGACAGCGCCACGATGCACTTGCTGAAAAAGAAAAAGCGGATGTAATCAGCCGATGCGCGCCAGGGCGTCGAACATCTCCGCCGCCGTCGGGAATCGCTTCTCACGATCCTTTGCCATCGCCTTAAGAATCACTATCGCCAGAGCCTCCGGTACGTCCGCGTTGAGTGTGCGCGGATTGGGCGGCTCCTCCTCCAGATGCTTCGCGACGAGCGCCCACGTCGTGTCTGCTTCAAACGGCACACGGCCAGTCAAACACTCGAACAGCACCACACCCGCCGAATAGAGGTCGCTGCGTGGATCGAGATCGGCGCCGGAGAGCTGCTCGGGCGACATGTAATCGGGAGTTCCGATCGATATCCCCGCCTCGGTCAGCCCTTTGCCCTTGGGCGGATTGGCGAGCCGCGCGATACCGAAGTCCATCACCTTCAGAAAACCGCTGGGATCGACGACCATGTTCTGCGGTTTGATGTCGCGGTGAATAATGCCTTCGGCGTGGGCGACTTCGAGCGCTCGACACAACTGTTTGCCGACCGTCAACGTCACGGCGACCGGTAACCGTCCGCGCGAAGCGATGAGCTGTTTGAGCGACGTGCCTTCGACGTACTCCATCGTGAGGTAGTACGTCCCATTCACTTCGCCGAGATCGTACGTGCGCACGACGTTGCGGTGCGCGATGCGGCGCGCCAGGCGGATTTCCTGCTTGAAGCGATCGAGCGCGACTGTGCCGCCCGCCATCGCTTCCGGCCTCAGCGTCTTGATGGCGACCGGCTCTTGCAGCTCGCGATCGAACGCGCGATATACGACGCCCATTCCTCCCGCGCCGAGGATTTCTTTCACCTCGTAGCGGCCGGCGAACACCGCACCCGGTCGCATCTGACCGCCGGCCGCGTCCCTGATGACGGTCGGGACGGACGCAAGCGGCTGCGTGGCCGCGGCGCCGGACGCGGCCATCATGTAATCGACCAGCGCCGCTTTCTCCTTCAGATCCTCGACGAGGCTCTTGAACGCCTGTGACAGGACCCCGATCTCGTCCTTCGATTTCACGTCGATGTTGACGCTGTAGTCGCCGTCCTGCACCTGCCGTGTCGCCAGCGCGAGTCGCCGGACCGGCCCGCTGATCTGGCGCGCCTGCACGAACGCGAAGACCAGCGCCAGCACGATCCCCAACCCAATCGCGAAGAACATCGTGCGGCGCAGCGCATTGAATGCCGCCAGCTCCGCCTCGCGCGAGCGGAGCGCCACAAAGCCGCCTCTGACGTCCCCGCCCGGGGAACGGATCGCGCCCGCGAGGCCGATGAGATGCTGGCCACCCATCGACGCAACGAGCGCCATGCCCGCCCCACCCGTGTCGGCGGCGAGCGACTCGGCGCGGACCGCGTCGCGTAACACCGGACCGATCTCCTGCGCGGGAACCGTGCTGCCGACCACGACCGGCCGATTGAGCGTGTCGAGCGAGAAGAACACCACGTCGGAATTGGTGGTCTGCTTGATCGCCTGGGCGAGCGAATCGTCGATCTGATAGGTCGCAACCAGGGCGCCGAGCGGCGCCGCGGTGGGACGGTCGCGCAGCGGCGTCCCGATCGCGATGAACATCGTTCCCTGCACGTCATCGAGCCACGCGCCGCTCGTCTGATCGCCGCTCAGCGCATTGGCGACGAGCGGCGCCACCGACAGGTCCCGATCGTACTGCTCCCGGTAGTCGGTGCGCGCGATGAGAACCCCCTCGCTGTTCGTCACTAAAACCCACGCCGCGCCGATCAGGCCGCGCACGTCGTCCGCCTGATCGAGTGCTTCGGCACGATCCCGCTGGTTCAGGAGCCGCTGGCGGTATTGGGGCACGTCGGTGGCGACGGTGCTGGCGCGGCTCAGCGTGCGCGTGCGCGCGGCCAGATAGTCGTCGACCGCGCGGCGCGTGGCCAGGAGGGCTCGGTGAATCGACGCGTCCGCCGTGCGGTTCGCCTGAATGGACGTGAGGCCAAACGTGACACCGAGCACTGCCACGACCAGCAGGGTCGAGGCGAGAAAGATCTTTGCGGTGAGCCCGAACGCCGGTTTAGTAGCGCTCGCGTCCGGCATTGGTGGGATAGTTGCGTCCGTACTTGTTACGGTGTGGTTCCCAGTGGTAGCCGCGAGCGTTCAGCGCGATTTGCACGGTGGAATCGCCACCTGCGGTCACGTCCCGCACGATCTCCGTTGGAATGCGCTCGTGCCAGACGTGCAGCCGATATCGGCCCGCCGGGACGTTGTCGATCGTGAAGCTGCCGTCGGTCCCGGGCTGCCCGTAGTACCGGTTCGCCATGACCTGCACGTAGGCGACCATGCGCGGATGCACGTTGCAGTACACGCGCACGAGTCCCGGATTCGTGAACGTATGGCTCTTGGCGTCACCGCGGCCGTACAGGCCGAGGTCGAATTGATTCGGCTCGCTGACCGAGAAGACGTTGTGATTGAAGGGATCGTGATTCGGAAAGCGCACCGTCGATCCGACGGGGACGACCACCACATGCGGCGCGTACGTCTTGTCCGTGATGGCGATCTCGACGGTCACCGGTTTGACCGGCGCGGCGGCGTTTCCCTCGAGATACAGCACCGCATCGTCGAGATCGGGCGACGGCTTGTTGTCCTTCTCCAGGATCACGATTCTGCCGGTCACGTGCGCGCCGCGTGTCGCCGGACCTTGGACCGCGCTGAGTACGAGCAGGAGTGTCAGCGGTGACCGTTGCATCTGAGGGCGTCAGCTTAGTGTATTGCCACGAAACTCGCCAGCAGCATCTAGTCGAGGCCCGGCGGTTTTTGATGCTTCGCGCGCCGGCGGTATCCCTTCTTGGAACGATGGACCTTATGGGCTGGAGTCTTCAGGCGTTCCTTTACCGGCGCATCCGGATTCGGCACCCGCACGACGACTTTGTCCTTCTGCCGCTTGCGGCTCATCGCCGCTTGCGATAGGCCGTGACGGCTATTCCCGCACAGATGAGAAATGCGGGAATCATGAGGACGAGCATTGCGCTGATTACGGCCTGCATCGGATGGTTCGGTTGGTCAGGGCGCGGTGCCCCGCTGATGCATCAGGCGGAATGCATCCGGAAAGAAGTGCCCCATAAGTACTAGGACGATGACAAGCGTCGGAATCAGGCTCCACAACAGATTGCGTCGCTCATACTTGAGATGCATGAAGTACAAGAGTGCGAGTCCGCCTTCCACGATTGCCAGCGCAAGCAACACCGCAAGCAGAACCAAAGTCGCCGGGCGGGCGAGCGTAATCACCACCTCAGCTGCAACGATCGCCAGCAATCCCATCCACACCACAACGTAGCGCTTCATCGCCGATCCTCAGCGCATGTTCAAGAGATAGACGAGCGGAAACACGAACATCCAGACCAGATCTACGAAGTGCCAATAGAGGCCCGTGATCTCGACATGACTGGCCGTGAAACGGCCCCGCCGAAAGCCGAGTCCAATCACGCCGATCACGACGACACCGCTAATCACGTGGAGCATGTGAAGCCCCGTGATACTGAAGAACGTCGCGCCCACGAGCGGCGTGCCGCCAAGTGGATTCCGGAACAACCTCCATCCGCTGCCGATCAGCGCAACCCATTCCCGCAGGTGCAACGCTGCGAACAGCGCGCCCAGCGCCATTGTCGCGCCGAGCCAGCGCAGTGCCGCGCTGGTGCGCCCTCGCTGTGACTCCAGCATCGCGGCGACCATGGTGAGGCTGCTCGTTAGCAAAATCACGGTCATCCCGATGCCGTTCACGATCGATGGCCAGAACGCGAACGGGCGGTTCCAGTCGGGATTGGCCACGCGCAAATAGCCATACGCGAACAGCATCGCACCGAATGTCGCCGCGTCGGCGAGGATGAACATCCAGATGCCGAGCTTGCGCGACGGGATTTGATACGGAGAGGGCTCGCTCGCCGCCAGCGCCGCGCTGTGGCTCATACGCGCGCCACCAGGAGGACCAGCAGGTACAGCCACAGCACCGCCATGAAGTGCCAGTACAACGCGGTGGCCGCGAACGTTGTGGGTGCGACTCGGCCCGCCACCAGGCGCCGCTGGAGGAGATATCCGACAGCACCCAAACCTCCCATCACATGCAGGCCGTGCAGCGCCGTGAAGACGTAAAAGAACGAGCTACTCGCCGCCGTCGCGAGGAACAGCCCCTGCGCGCTGAGTTCGCGCCACGCAGTGATCTGTCCAGCCACGAACAAGAGCCCGAGGCCGAGCGTCACCGACAATGCTGCCGCCGATCGCCGCCTCGCCCACTCGAGCGTGAGGCTGCTGATCAGGAGAACCGCGGTGTTGGCGTAGAGGATGGACGGCAGGTGAAAATGCCGCCAGTCGGGAGCGCCACTCTGCCGCACCACCATGGCACTGGTCAACGCCGCGAAGGACATGGAGATCGTTGCGATCGCGATCCACATGCCTGTCCGCCCGGGCTGCGCCCGCGGCGCCTCCGTGACGGTGGCAGTGGGTCGCGTCGTGAGCGGAGGGGGCGGCATCACGGCGGCCATGATCAGTCCGCCGCCTGCATGATGTAGTCGCGGCCGCGTCCATCATTGACGCCGTATTCGTTGGGGCCGTGTGTCACGACGGGATGACGGCCGCCGAAATTGTCCACCGGCGGCGGTGAGGACGTGGACCACTCGAGCGTGGTGGCCTCCCACGGATTATCCGGCGCCTTCGCTCCCCGGAACCGGCTGCGGAAGAGATTGAAGAGGAAGATGAGCTGCACGGCGCCCGTAAAGAGCGCCGCGATCGTGATGAAGCGATGCAGCGGGATCAGCGGCTTCAAGTAATCGTCCGTGAACGCGGAGTAGCGACGCACGTTGCCCGCGAGCCCGAGGTAGTGCATCGGCATGAAAATGCAATACACGCCGATCAACGTGAGCCAGAAGTGCCACTTCCCCAGCGTCTCGTTCATGAATCGGCCGAATAGTTTCGGGAACCAGAAATACGTGCCCGCGAAAATCCCGAACATCGCCGCAACGCCCATCACGAAGTGGAAATGCGCGACGACGAAGTAGGTGCCGTGGAGGTAGATGTCGGTGGACGGCTGCGCCAGAAAGAAGCCGCTGATGCCGCCGCTCACGAACACCGAGACGAAGCCGAGCGCGAATAGCGACGCCGCCGTGAAGCGCAGCCGTCCTCCGTAGATCGTGCCGATCCACAACAGCGTGATGATCGTCGCCGGAATGGTGATCACCAGCGTCGGTACGGAAAAGAGCGTCGCCGAAAAGGGGTTCATCCCGCTCAGGAACATGTGATGACCCCACACCGTGTAGCTGAGAAAGGCGATCGCGATCAGGCAGGCGATAAAGACTCGCGGTCCGAGCAGCGGCTTGCGGGTAAACACCGGCAGGATGTGCGAGACGATCCCGAACCCGGGCAGGATCGCAACGTACACCTCCGGATGCCCGAAGAACCAGAAGAGGTGCTGCCACAACAGCGGGGATCCCCCTGCGTGCGGCTGGAGGCGATCGCTGAGCACGAGCCCGGCGGGAATGAAGAAACTCGTGCCCGCCACGCGATCGAGAATCAACAGAATGCAGGCGGGCATGAGCACGGCGAAGGCGATCAGCGCGATCACGGCGGTGATGAACCACGCCCAGGTCGAGTATGGCAGCCGCGCGAGCGACATTCCTCTGGTGCGCAGATCGAGCGTGGTGGCAATGAAGTTGAGGGCCCCCAGTAGTTGCGCTATGCAAAAGATGGCAATGGAGAAGGCCCAGAGCGTTTGACCCATGCCCTGGCCCGGGCCCGCGTCCTTGCCGACCGCACTGAGCGGCGCGTACGCCGTCCATCCCGACAGCGGCGGGCCATCGCCGATAAAGAAGGCCGCGACGAGGACGAGAAACGCGAGCAAGGTCACCCAAAACGACATCATGTTGATGCGCGGAAACGCCATATCTTCGGCGCCCACCTGAAGCGGCAGGACATAGTTGCCGAAGCCCGCGAATGGCGCCGTCGTCAGCACGAAGAAGACCATGATCGTGCCGTGCATCGTCATCAGCTCGAGGTAGTACTCCGGCGTGATCACCCCGCCGGCGGCGCCCGTCGGCGCGACCTTCCCGAGGCCGGGTATAGCAGTGTCTGGAAAGCCGAGGTGGAAGCGCATGATCCACGACAACACCATCCCCGTCACCACAGCGACGAGCGCCAGATCGAGGTATTGCCGGCCGATCACCTTGTGGTCGACGCTGAAGACGTACTTGCGCAGGAAGCTTTGCGGCGGTGCCGCGTGCACGTGCGCCGGAGCGGTCACTGCTCGGCCTCCTTCTGCTTGAGCCATTGGCTGAAATCGGCGGCCGTCTTCACTTCGACATACGCGCGCATGTTATAGTGCCCCAGCCCGCACAGCTGCGTACATACCAGCTCGTACTTCCCAGGGATCGTCGCCGTGAAATGCAGCGGAATCACCATGCCAGGCACGAAGTCCTGCTGGATGCGCAGCTCCGGCACGTAAAAGGAATGATTGACGTCCTTCGCGTGCATCTGCAGCAGGATGGGCTGATCTACCGGGATCACCAGGCTCGCGACGACAATGTCGTCACGAGCGGTCGTGTCATTGGCGGGATCCAGCCCGAAGAAGTTCTCGGTCGCATCGTTCATCAGCTCGGGATGCATGCCGCCGAACTTCCCGTCCTTGCCGGCGTAGCGGAAATAGAACGCGAACTGCTCGGCCTGGACTTCGATCTGTAAGGAACCCGGCGCGGGCAGCGTCTGGTACACGCCCGCCCACAGCTTCGAGCCCACGAATGTCAGCACCAGGATTTCGAAGCCGACCAGCACGGTAGCAACGACGACCATCGGCGTCGCGCCGCCCGGAAATACCTTGACTGGTCGCGGTTGCTGCTTCTCGCCCGCACGCCAGACGAACGCGGCCAGCGCCAGCTGCGCGAGCACGAACAGCACGCCAGCGACGACCATCGTCTCGTTCAGCTGACGATCGATCCCGCCGCCGTGGACAGAGATGTCGGGGGGCAGCCACCAGATGTGCAGCGCGAAGATCGCCGCGGAGACCAGCGCGATTACGGCCACGACGACGGCAAACAACCGCCCCATGGCTTAGTAGGGCTTCGCGGTCAGCACGAAATTGACGGTCTTCGTCTCGGCTCCGCCAATTGTCACCTCTTGACTCTGCGTCCCAAAGCGCTCGTGCCACGCCGTCACCGTGTATTTGCCCGGCGGCAGTCCCGCGAGCATAAAGGCACCGGTGGTATCGGTCACGCTGAAATGCGGCGTCGCGAGCACCGCGAAATAGCCGTGCATCCAGGGGTGCACATTGCACTTGACCGCAATGAACTCCGGCTGCTCCCACGTGGTCCGGATTGGGGGCGCTCCCTTGGGCTGCGACTTGTTCCACTCCGGATTGATTCGAGCGAGCGGGTGGATGTTGTGGGAGTGCGGGTCATCGTTGAAGATCGCGAGCGGCTGGTGCACCTGCATTGCCGCCACGTGCGGAATGTACATGCAACCCTTCTGATCGTAATGAACGGTGTCGGTCGCCGCGGGGGCGCCCTGGTCACCGGCGGCAATGTAGACGACGACATAGCGAACGCTGTTGCCTGGGCCGGTCACCGCGTCCTGGGTGGAGACCGGCGTTGGGTGTTGGGTCACACAGTTTGGTTCCTTCGCCATGTCGATCGGGTGTGCCTTGGGCGGGGTGCCGGTATACGTGACCTTGCCATTGATCGTGCCCGCGGGGAATGGTCCGCGCCCCGCAGCTCCAACGAGCACCACCAGCATGGACCCTGCGAAAATCCGAAGCATCATCGTCCACCTCCTCCAGGGCCAATCGGCTTCAGCTCACGCGCGTGCGTGTTCAACCAGTCCCGCCAGATCGCGGCCTCCCGGGTTTCGATCGGTTGCAGTGTCCGGAGGAAGTGCACGAGATCCCATGCCTCAGCGGGCTTCAGCTGGTCGGCGAACGACGGCATCGGCGAGCCATCCAGGCCGGTCATGAAGATGCGGTAGAGATCCTGGTTGGTCGCTCCGCACATGAACCGCGTGCCGGTCGAGAAGTCGTACGGCCGGATGGGCAGGTCTTTGTTGTCGGTAAGCGTCGCGGCCGAGGGACCGTCGCCGTGGCCCGCAGGGCCGTGGCACTTCCAGCATTCCATCCGCTGGAATAGCTGGCGGCCGCGCAGGATGCTTTCCGCGGTGGGCGCCGGCTCCGGCGGAACCGTGATCGGTGTTCCGGCCTTACCGCTCCGCCACTTCGGCGAGAACGTCTTGATGTACGCCACGAGATCGGTGCGGTTTTGGGCGGTGAGGGGACGCCACTGCGGCATGTACGTCGTGACGAACCCCCGGGTGATCGCGTTGAACAGGTCTTCATCAGTCGGCAGCGTCCCGCTCGGCGTCGAGCGGCACTTAAAGACGGCGAGCGTGAAGTCACGCGGCTTGGGATCGATCCACGGTGCATTCTCGCCGGCTCCGTCGCCGCTGGGCCCATGGCAGCCGATGCAGTAGCGACGGTACAACTTTTTCCCAGCGTCGGTGTGGCCGGTGATGCTGCCGACTTGGCTTTCTTGCGCCCAGCCCGCAGTCGTTCCCCCCGCTCCGAGGAGAACGCTCAGAGCCGCCATGCGCGCCATGCGCCGAATGATCGGTCTCATGATCGGGCCCTCCCTAGAAGTCGAAGTCCAGTCCGCTGAACACGCTGGTGGCCCACACGCGGTCGCTCCCGGCAAAGACCGACCCCTGCATCCTCACCGCGGAGATCTCCGTATGCCAGCTCAACCCGGCGCGGCTGAACATGATCGGATACCAGCGCACGCCCCCCGAGAATGCATCCACATCGCCGAGGTTCTTCTGCGTGCCGGAAATGGCCTGCTGCGCCATCCGCACCGTTTCGAACCGCCCGGTGAAAACGAGCTGCGGGCTGACGTAGTAGTGCGCCTCGAGGAATCCGGCATTCCAGGTCGCAGCCTGGGCACCAGCGGGCAGCGTGCCGTTCGAGGGCGTCGCGTTGGCCAGATACTTGTCGTCCGACGCGTGCATCACCAGCGGCAGCAACTCGAAGTCGCCGAAGAAGAAGTCACCGGAGAGGCCGACGCGATAAAACGGCTTGTTCCCCGTCCCCGTGCCGGGAATTGCTGCGCCGGAATCCGTGGTCTGGAAGTACGTGGGCCGTCGGCCCAGGTACGCGTAGACGCCGAGGCGCTCCACACCCAGCTTGCCGGCGTCGATGGCGTGACTGAACGTGAGGTAGGTGTCGTACGCGTTGCTCGACACGAGACCGGGGTTCCCGGACGAGGTGCTCAACAGCGCCACACCATAGCGCGTGTAGCTGTTTTGCGAGTGTCCCGACAGCTCGGCACCGATCTGATTGTCGCCCAATCCGAAGTCGTTCGCGTCGCCGGCCGGCAGGAAATGGTATGACTGATACACGCCGCCGTTGCCGGACAGGAACAGGAACCGCTTCTCCGAGATCAGGTTGTCGAGCTCGAACTTTCCCACCTTCAAGTTGACCCAGCGATTGTCCGCCAGGTTGTCGAACCGCACGAACGCGGCCTCGAAGTGGAACGACGCGTTCGCGTCGGCCGAGGGAAGCAGGACGAAGGAGATGTTCTTGTATATCGTGCCCGCCGTCCACAAATCCATGCCTGACAGGTCGAAGCCCGATTGCATCAGCGTCCTGGGGACGCAGCCTACGCCCGTCGCCGACACGCAGCTGGGCACGCCGGGGGTTGGGTCCACCGGTTGTTTCGTAGCGCCCTCGCGGTGCCAGTTCGGCGTCACGCGGAATGTCACGGGGATGTAGGACGGGTTCTGCCAGATGGGGGAGTCGCGGTCATTCATCATTTGGTAGCCGTTGTCGCGGAACGCCTGTCCAAAGGCATTCAGCTCCGGCCACGCGGTATGACACGCCGAACACGGCAGGTTGTACTTGCGCGCGAACGATGGGATTCGGTGCGTGTAGGTCGCGTACGCTGCGGTGTAGGTGGCGGCCACCGTGCTGCCGCCGGGGTTTGGTGCCATGGCCGCGCAAACCAACATCGCCAGCGGGGCTGCGGCCTTCAGGAACCGCCTGACCATGTGAACCTCCCCTCGTGGGAAGAAGACCCTGCGAGAGAACGGCTGGTGACAGACAATCCAACGCCACATCTATGCCGCGCTGCGGATCTTGTCAACTTCACTTTGCGACGTGTGGGCAGGCGATCCCCTACCGAATCCGGCGGCGGATTTGCCGCGCATGGCGCCAGGAAATGCGGCTCCGCCACAACGCGCGGCATCTGCGGTGGAGGGACCGTACGCTCCGGCGCCTTCCGGCCCGGCGGAAACAAACGGAAGCCGAAGACGAACAGCTTCGCGATCTTCTCGGCCGGCGTCCGCGGCCGCCGCGCCATCGGGGCGTGATTGCGGCGCTCTGCGAACTTTGCGGCGCTGGAGGTCAAACCGAGCGCCAGGTGCTCGACGATCTGCGCCGGCGTCCATTTCCCTTCGGGGCCGCGTTCCCAGTCGCGATCGGTGCGGCCTCGTAGCGGACCGAGCACAAGTGTTGGCAGCTCTTCCAGCCGACCACTACCTTCCATCCGACCCGACATGCGGGGAATCTGCGAGTGAACCTGCTGCGCCGCCACCCGATTGCGATCGCGCTGGTCTTCCTCCTCCTCGTCACTGCTTTTCATCCGCTGCCACCTCTCGTCGATGCGATCACCGGCTCCGCTCCCGGTGATGTCGATCTCGATCGGCCGACCATGTACGTTGCGCTCGCGCCGCTTTCCAACACGCTCGACGCGCTCACGTTCTTCAGCGCGGCTCGTGCCGCGTGGGCGGTGGTGGTCTGGATTTTGGTGCTCGCTGCCTGGGGGGCATTGCGGGCAGGGACACGGCGCCAGCGGATCGTGCGCGCGCTCGCCGGTCCACTGACGCTCCTGGTAATGGGCGTCGCGACGGTGTTCCTCCCCCGCCCCGTGCCGCGGCTCACGACCACGGACTCCGGCGCGACGATCATCGATTATCACGCGCACACGCAGGCCTCGCATGATGGGCGCCCCGGCTGGACGCTGGCGAAGCTCGCCGCCTGGCACGAGCGACAGGGCTTCGAGGCGAGCTACGTCACCGATCACAACATCGTCTATGACGGCTCGCTCCCACTACCTCCTACTTCGATCAACCTATTGCCCGGCGTCGAGTGGAGCGTGTACGGCCAGCATGTCGTCGCGATCGGTCCGGTCGAGGCGCTGCCGCGCGACAGTTTCGGCGGAAGTACGCAGCGCATGGTGCGGATCTTCGCGGCGATCGAGCGCCAGGGCGCCATCAGCATCGCCTCGCTCCCGGAATATTGGCGCAATCACCGCGACGACCTCGGCGCATTCGTCATCGCAGGGGTCGATGGATTCGAGATCGTGAATTGTGCTCCCAAGGCGCTGAGTTTCCCAGCGGCGGGCCGCAGCGAAGTACTCGCGCTCGCGGCGGGGCACGATCTCCTGGTCGTGGGCGCGAGCGACAACCACGGCTGGGGCCAGGTGACGTGCGTGTGGAATCTGTCGCATCCCGGCGCGCAAGGATTCCACACGAACCGTGTATTCGCCCGCTCCTTGGCGATGGTTCAGGGGGACTGGCTGCCGTGGACAGCACCCGTGACGCAACCCTGGTTCATGTTTCGCTCCCTGAGCTGGAGCGAACGTGCGAGCTGGCTGACGTGGGTGGTGGTCATTCTTCTATATCGCGCCATGCCGCGCCGGCAGGGACAGGGAGCAGGCATCGGGATTCTGGCGCGCTCGTTGGGCCGGCGCTCCCGCCCTGAGCCGGTCGCCGACGAGACCCCACCGTAACGACGTGGCGGGATACTCAGGCCGGCCTCTCGTCGACAAGCTGGGAATCAAGCCCGGTATCCGCATCGCCATCCTGAACGCGCCGCGGGGCTACCGCGCGACGCTCGGCAAATTGCCGGCGGGAGTACAGGTGGTCGCCGCGGCGCGAGGCGTTCTCTCGTTCATTCATCTTTTCGTCGTCAGTCGCGCGGTCCTCGAAACCAGAATTCCCGCACTGCTCCGGGCTCTCACGCCGGACGGCAGCCTCTGGATTTCCTGGCCGAAGCAGGCATCGGGAGTAGAGACCGACATCACCGAAGACGTCGTCCGTGCGGTCGCGTTGCCGACGGGTCTGGTGGACGTGAAGGTGGCGGCGATCGACGCCGTCTGGTCGGGCCTGAAGCTCGTGCGCCGGCTCAAAACTCGGCGTCCTTGACTTTGCAGAGCAAAGTGCTTTACTTCGAGCAATGACGGCTCCGCGGCCGTTGCACGATCGGGCTCTCGACAATCTCCAGTTCATCCGCTCCACCATGGAGCGGGCCGGATCGTTCACGGCCGTGCCGGGCTGGGGCATGGTGGTCGTGGGGTGCACGGCGCTCGCGGCGACCTGGCTCGCCGTGCGCCAGTCGCGCGATACCGATTGGCTCGCCGTGTGGTTGGGCGAGGCGGTGCTGGGCGTCGTCGTCGGCGGAGCCGCCATGGTGCAGAAAGCCCGGGCTGCGAACGACCCGCTCCTGTCGGGACCGGGCCGCCGCTTCGGTCTCAGTTTTCTGCCGCCGATCGTCGTGGGAGCGCTGTTGACGATTGCCCTGCACCGCGCCGGTCTGTTTGCGTTGATGCCGGGCGTCTGGCTGCTGCTCTATGGGACGGCGGTTGCGACAGCGGGCGCATTCTCGGTGCGGATCGTGCCCATCATGGGGGTGTGTTTCATGGTGCTCGGCACCGTGGCGTTGTTTGCGCCCGCCGGCCTGTGGCCGTGGTTCATGGCGGCGGGATTCGGGGGCTTGAACATCGTGTTCGGCATCATCATTGCGAGGAGGTATGGTGGCTAAGAGCAACACGGCGCGACTCACGCGCGCAGAATCGGAGCGGGCGGTGAAGACCAAACCGCAGCCGGCGCCCGCCGAGCTCGACCGGCTGATTCACGAGCGGGTGCGCCTGGCGATCGTCAGCGCGCTCGCCGTGCGCGACAGCCTCACGTTCAACGAGCTGAAGGCGCTGCTCAACACCAGCGACGGCAATTTGAGCGTGCACGCGCGCAAGCTCGAGGACGCGGACTACGTCACGTGCCTCAAGTCGTTCGCGGGACGCGTCCCCAAGACGGAATACCGACTCACCGCCCTCGGCCGGCGGGCGCTCGAGCGCTATCTCGATCACATGGAAGCGTTGATTCGTGCGACGCGCGCGCGCTGATGTGCCCTCTCTTTTTTTGCGGAATCGCTTTATGACACAAAGTACTTCCTTTCACGTGGCTGTCATCATGGACGGCAACGGACGCTGGGCTACGCGCCGCGGCTTGCCGCGCGCGGCCGGCCATCGCGCCGGCGTTGAAGCCGTGCGGCGTATGGTCCGGGCGGCGCCCGACCTCGGCATCACCGCGCTGACACTGTACGCCTTTTCCTCCGACAACTGGAGCAGGCCGCCGGCGGAAGTGACCGCGCTGATGCGGCTGTTCGCGCGCTACCTGCACCGGGAAGTCGCCGAGCTCGTCGCCCAATCCGTCCGGCTCTCGATCATCGGTCGCCGCGATCGGCTGCCCGCAGCGCTCGTGAACGCCATCGTCGACGCCGACCAGGCAACGAGCGGTGGAACGCGACTCGATCTGCGGATCGCCGTCGATTACTCGGCCCGCGCTGCCATCCGCAGCGGCACGCTGCTTCCCGACGTGGATCTCCTGATCCGCACTGGCGGCGAGCAACGGCTCTCCGACTTCCTCCTGTGGGAGTCCGCGTACGCCGAGCTGTGGTTCACAGACACGATGTGGCCCGATTTCACCGCGAACGAGCTGGCCGGCGCAGTGCGAGACTTCCGCGCGCGCGATCGCCGCTTCGGAGGTCTCTCGACGCAGGCGGCGGTATGAGCGCGATCAATCCCCGCACCCGCCTGGGTCTCGAGATCCTCGGCGTCGCCGCGGGAGCGGGCCTCGCCGGTGACACCCTGCTGCGCGCGATGCCGTGGGGCCTGAATGTCATGCTCTGCACCTGCGTCCTCGTCGGCGGGGGAGTATGGCTGGTGCGCCGCCATCATCTGCAACCCGGACCGGATGCTCCGTGGCTTGCGATTACCGCGCTGCTTCTGGGGGCGGCGTTCCTGAGGAGAGACGCGGCAGTCCTTACCAGGTTCGATATGCTGGCGCTCTTCATCACGCTGTGTTTGGCGGCGTCGAGCCTCCAGGGCGAGCGGATCGGCGGCTGGCGCTTGCTCGACTATCTGCGCGCCGGTGTGACCGCCACAGCCGGCAGCATCGCAGGTGGGATGTTGCTCGTCGGTCGGGACGTCCAGTGGCAGGAGCTGCCGCGGGAAGGTCGGCTCCGGAACGTCCGCGCCATTCTGGTCGGTCTGCTCGTCGCTGCCCCCTTGCTCGTCATATTCGCAGCGCTCTTCTCGTCGGCTGATCAGGTCTTTGGCAATGTCCTCACGAATTTGTTCGCGTTCGACATCACCAGCCTCGTCAGTCACACGATGTTGTTCTGCTTCTGGGCCGTGATCACCGCCGGCTACCTCCGATGGAGTCTGCTGGGCCAACCCGTCGCCATGCCGTACGGCGCCAGCAACGTGCGACTCGGACTCGTTCCCATGGCTACCGCACTCGGCCTTCTGAACGCGCTCTTCCTGCTGTTCGTAGTCGTTCAGCTCCGCTACTTCTTCGGTGGTGCGGCCCTAGTCCAAGTCACCACCGGTCTGAGGTATGCCGAATACGCGCGCCAGGGATTCTTTCAGCTGGTGACCGCCAGCGCGCTCGTGTTGCCGGTGTTGCTCGGCGCCGACTTCCTGGTCCGTGGCGGCACAACCGTTGAAATCCAGACGTTCCGGCGGCTCGCCGCTCTGCTTCTCATTCTGCTCGCCGTGATCATGGCATCGGCGTTCGAGCGGATGCGATTGTACGTGGACGCGTTCGGTCTCTCGGAGATCAGGCTCTACGCGACGGCATTCATGCTCTTGCTGCTGGGCGTGTTCGCCTGGTTTACGTGGACACTGCTTCGGGGTAGGCGCGAGCGGTTCGCGTTGGGCGTATTGATGCAGGGATTCGGGATCCTGGCTGCGCTCCACGTCATGAACCCCGACGCATTCATCGTCAAGACAAATCTCAACCGTCCCGTTGCCGAGCGTCCCTTTGATGCCGAGTACGCCCTGACGCTCGGCGCCGACGCAGTCCCCGCTCTCATCGAAGCGCTCCCACAATTCGGTGCCGGAGACCGCCGCGTTGTCGTCTGTGGTCTGGTGAGTCGTTGGAATAAGGACGACGCCGATTGGCGGACCTGGAACTGGAGCCGAGCGCGGGCGCGTCGACTGGTGAGCCACGACGCCGCGGTGCTTCGGCAGACGTGCACAGCCGCAATCAAGGAGATGCACCATGATCACTGATGGCCTGAATCCATTCACGGTGCTGTTGTTCCTTGGCTCCATACTTGCTGCCGTGGCGCTAACAGTGACCTACGTGTTCGCGCGAGTCACGAAGCGCGAGCGGATCGCTCGGATCAGCCTGCGCGCGCTGCTCGGTGGCGTGGGCGCTTATGCGATACTGCTGATTTGCTTTTCCGCTGCGAGCCACAGTCGCGTGCTCGCTCCCGGCGAGGAAAAACACATCTGCGAGGTGGACTGTCACCTCGCGTACTCCGTTGCCGCGGCAAAATCCGAGACTCTCCAGAGCGGCCAGGTGCGTCACGTCGTCACGGTGAAAGTGCGGTTTGATGAGCAGACAATCGCGCCGTGGCGTCCGAAGGACGCGTCATTGTCGCCGAACAGTCGGTACGTGGCGCTGGTGGATTCGAAGGGCAACCGGTATGTCGGCTCAATCGATGGTTTGAAGCGACGACTCATTCCCGGCGAATCGTACACAACCGATCTCGTGTTCGACATTCCCGCGAACGCGGGACAGGTGCGGCTCATCCTGCGGAACGCGGATCCTGAAAGCGTGTTCATTATCGGTCACGAAAACAGCTTTTGGCATGGCAAGACAACGTTTCAATTGCCGGGATAGCTTAGATTGCGAGGTCATGCTTCGTATAACCCAAGTCGACGCGTTTACCAACCGCCCCTTCGCGGGCAATCCCGCTGCGGTCTGCGTTCTCCCCGACGCCGCTGAACCCGCGTGGATGCAGAACGTCGCGCGCGAGATGAACCTCGCCGAAACCGCGTTTCTCGTTCGTCGCCAGGATGGATATGATTTGCGCTGGTTCACGCCGGCCGTCGAAGTCGATCTTTGCGGCCACGCCACGCTGGCGAGCGCGCACGTGCTGTGGGAAGACGCGCATCTCACGCCGAGTACCCAGGCGCGCTTCCACACAAAGAGCGGCCTGTTGACTGCCGATCGCCGCGACGCCTGGATCGAGCTCGATTTCCCCGCAACCCCAGCGTCCCCTGCGCCAGCGCCACCAGGGTTGATCCAAGCGTTGGGAATCAAGCCGCGTTTCGTGGGGCGCAGCCGCTTCGACTATCTCGTCGAAGTCGACAGCGAGTCGACCGTGCGAGGGCTCGATCCGGACCTCGGCGCACTCGGCCGCGTCGCCGCCCGCGGCGTCATCGTCACGAGCCGCGCGAATGGGGGAGGCGATGCGCAGTACGACTTCGTATCGCGCTTCTTCGCGCCGCAGTCCGGCGTTCCCGAAGATCCCGTCACGGGCTCGGCACACTGCGCGCTCGCGCCGTACTGGTGCGACAAACTCGGCAAGCAGTCGCTGACTGGTTACCAGGCGTCGGCGCGCGGCGGCATTGTGCGCGTGCGGCTCGACGGAAGCGGGCGCGTGCGCCTCGCCGGGCAGGCCGTGACGGTGTTGCGCGGTGAGCTCACCGCGGACAAAATGGCTTCGTGACCGAACTCCAACGACCAAAGCGCGTTGTCGGATATCTCCTCGCGCTCGCCGCCGGCGCGACATGGGGAACGACCGGGCCGCTGTCGACCGGTCTGTACGATCTCATGCCGGCGACGAGCATCGGCTTCTGGCGCGTGCTCATCGGCACGATCGCGTTAGCCATCTGGGGACTGCTCTTCCGTCGCGAGCTCTTCCGCACAGACCGTAAGGGATGGCTGTTGGTCGGATTGGGTGGGGGCGCCCTCGTCGCGCTGTTCGAGATCGCGTATCAGTTCGCGATTGCGGGCGTCGGCGTCGCAGGTGCGGCGGCACTGCTGTACACCGCGCCAGTCATGGTCGCCGTGCTCGCCCGCATCATCCTCAAGGAAGAGCTCTCGGCAACGCGTATCGCGCTGGCGGTCATCGTCATGATCGGCGTCGCGCTCACGGTGACCGGCGGCAGCAACGCCGGCGCGGAGGCGGCGCGCATGGGCATCGCCGCAGGCATTACGGGTGGATTGCTGTCGGCGCTGAGCTACGCATTGACGACGCTGATGGGGCGATATGCGGCGCCCCGCTACGGTGTCCTCAAGGTCTTGTTCCTCGAAGCGATTGGCGGTGTCGTGCTCATCTGGATCGCTCTGTCGATCTGGGGCCGGCCGCCGGCCTGGCCGCCGTCGCCGCCGGCATGGCGCGATTTGCTGGGACTCGCTGCGGGATCGGTGGTCGCCGCCAATATCTTTTTCTTCGGGGCGGTGAAACGAATCGAAGCAGCGCCGGCATCAGTTGCCGCCACCGTCGAGCCCGTTGTGGGGGCGTTGCTTGCGCTCACGCTTTTCAGCCAGCGCTTGACACTGCTCGGGTGGGTCGGCCTCGCGCTGGTCGTGGGCGGCGTCGCGGCCGGCTACGTGAAAGAGGGACTAAAACAGCAGCTCGAGCCCCAGGCGGAAGAGCCGGGGCGGCCCGTATGAGAACAGTGGCTGCGAAAAGTCGCGGGCCGCGGCGAGATAGAGCGGAACGAGCTCGGTCCGCCCTTCGATGAGACCGTTGTGGTCGAGGTCGGCCGCCGGCCGATAGCGCGGCGACTCGTAGGGAATTGCTTCCGGGTGCGCCTGATAGGCGCGCTCCGCTAGACCAGCCAGTCCCGCCGAATCGATCTGTGGCTCCCCCGTGTCGCGGCGCACCGCTTCGACATTCCGCCGGTTCGTGAGATTCCGAACGTCGATGTAGAGCGTTCCGTCCCGTCCCGCGATGCGCAGCGGCCGTCTCAAGAGCATGTCGATGGTCCACACCGGCGGCAGCCGGTAACTGTTCGGCAACCCGATCAGCGTATCGCCCGTCGCGTTGGTCATGCTGAATGGCAACCCCGAGCTGGCGCGCACGATCGTGGCGGCTTCCAGTCGCGCGAGCGGGAACGCACCGGCGATGCGCGGACCCCAGCCGGCCGGCACACGACCCTGACCGATAATCGTCACGCTGTGCCGACGGTCGTAATCGAGCGGGAACTGCACGCGCGCCGGATTGATCGTGTCGCCCGTCGGACCGATCCGGATACGGTGCACCAGCTCAAAGGCGTTCGTCGCCGTCGCATTCGCGCTCTGCAGCGAATACGCAACCCGCAGGCCCCACCAATCGACCAGGGCGCGCTCAAAGATCAGCTCCGCGCCTTTCACGTTGCCAAAATCGAAATTGCCGAAAACGCTGGAGTCGGGATTGACGCCGAGCGGGATCGATCCGACGAGGCCGTCGAGCAGCTTGTTGAAGACGTTGACGCGCACCGTCGTGTTCGGGCGCGCGCGGGCGCGCACGGAGAATTCGTATTGGGTGGCATCTTCAAAGCCGATGTCCGGGCTGCCGCGCCGGAATCGCCCCGTGCGCATCGTATCGTCGAACGCTGCGTCCACGAGATACTGAAAATCGGGCACCTGAGAAAACCGCCCCCAGCTCGCAACCACCGTCGCACCCTTCAGGACGGTCGAGAAGGCGAAGCGTGGATTGAGGCTGCGCCGTGCGCCGACCTTCGATCCGGGAATGCCGCCACCGGGAGCGAACTGATCGTAGCGCACGCCCAGCGAGAGCACGAAGTCTTCGCCGTGGAGTTGGCCCTCGACGTATCCCGCCGCCGACGTCGGCGAGAAGGTCGAGGCGGCTGCGGGCGGCACGCCTTTACCGACCGGCAGATATCCCAGCACGCGTTGGAACGTCCGCACCTGCTGGCGGGAGACTTCGCCGCCGAAGTAGACGTCGCTGCGCGGTCCACCGACGCTGAAATCCACTTGCCCGCGCAGCTCGCGATAGCGGTTCCAGGTGATCTCGCCGTTGGATCCAGTAGCGAGAAAGAATGCAGGCACGCCCCACGGCGAGCGATTGCTCAGATCCGGCGTCTGCATGGCGGGCAATGCGGCTCGGGCGGTGATCGTGTCCTGCGCGCGCGCCATCTCCTCGCCGACGAAGTGAAAGGATCGTCCCGTGATAGCGCCGAATTGGTAGGCCGGCTGATCGGTGAGTGTCCCGCGGATGAATTGCCGCGTGAAGTAGCCAACGCGCAGGTCCGCGGTGAGCGCATTGGTCGCGCGCTGGAGATGCGCGCTCAAGAGGTCCCCACTCACGCGCTGCGCCGGCGCCCACTGCGTGTCGTACTTGTACGCGGGATCGTACAACAGCCGCTGATCCGCCGACCGCAGGGCAAACAGGCGTACCGTGTACGGGCCGCCGAGCGGCACGCGGAGCTTGGCCACGGCATCGTAGCGCTCGCCGCTATTATGGGGCAGGAGCGCCGGATTGTCGTGGCGCGGATCGCGCGGATCGGCCGGCGCCGGGGCGTTCACCGGGTCCGCATCGAGCCGGCCCTCCGCGTCGATGACCGCGACGAGACCGGCACCACCGGGCAGCGGTCCACTTGCCGAGACGACAGCGCGGTCGAGTCCGAGATCGGCGCCCCCACTGAGCGGACGATCACTCTCGTAGGCCGCGCGTCCGCCCCAGTGCTCGTCGCCATCCTTCGTGACTACGTTGACCAAACCCGAAATCGCCTGCCCGTAGCGCGCCGAAAATCCGTTCGTCGCGAGCGAAGCTTCGGTGAGTATATCGGGAGGGATTCGCACGCCCAGCGGACCGGTGGAGGCATCGAGCTGATTCTTGACGCCGAGGCCGTCGAGGATGAATGCCTGCTGTCCCAGCCTGCCCCCCCGGTAGCTCTCCCCGACCGCACCGGCCGAGAGGGCGATCGCTTCATCGACGGTTGTCACGGGGAAGCGCCGCAACTCTTCGCCACTGATGCGCTGGACGGTTGCTACGAGCGCCGGATCGAGGATCGAATCGGCGAACGCCTCCACCACGATCGGCCGCTCGATCGTGTACACGTCGATCACGAAATTCACGACCGAGATCTGACCGGCGCGGACCAGCACGCTGTCGCGCCGCGCCGATTCGAAACCGATCGCCCGAACCGTGACCAAATGCCAGCCGCTGCGGACCTCGCGAATCCTATAGAAGCCGGAGCTGTCAGTGTGCGTGACCCAGCGCCCATCGAGGCCAACCTCGGCGCCGGCGAGTCCCGTGTGACCGTCGCGCTGCCGCACGTGGCCGCTGATCGATCCCCCGGTTTGCGCGCTCACTCTGCCGGCAAGGAGCAGGAGCAACAGGAGGACGCGTCGAATCACGGAAGCTGTACCGCCCAGAGGTCGTTACCCCCCGCCGCGGTGGTGTCGACGCGAAGCAGGATGCCCGTCGCCGGATCGAAGATCGGCGTGATCGTGAGGACGCGCGCCTGCGCCACGACCTGACGACCGTCGGGAGCCAAGGCCGGTCGTGCGAACCATAGCGGACCACCGGAGGCGGGTTGGGCGACGATCGAATCGGCAGTCGTTGCCAGATTGACAACGTGAAGGTCGCCGCCATCCGCGACCCGTCCATCGACGATGGCTACGAGCCGTCCACTCGCGACGGTGACGTCGCGAACGAGTCGCCCCGGGCCGAAATCGAACGCGACGCTGGCCTGACCGGTCGAGAAGGCATAGCGATGAATCCCGGAGTCGCCGGCACGGGTGAAGTAGATCGTGTCGCCCGTGGCTCCTGGAGTGACGGACGTGGCACTATCGGTTCCCGGGACGAGCGTCAGCGTGCCCAGGCCTGTGTCCGCGAAATCGACGGTGACAATCTCGATCCCCGTCCGCACCGTGTCCGCAGGGCAACTCCCACATGAGCGCGGATAGCGCACGCTGTCGCCGATCATGACGAGGCGATGCGCGCTCAGCCAACCGAGGTAGGAAACAGCGTCGTACGTGCGGCCCCACGCCGTCGTGAGCGGCACGATGTGCACCACGCGCGCGTCCGTGGGGTTCGCAAGTGGACCGACGTCGAGCTGCTGTGCGTCCGGACCGATGCGGAAGAGCGCCCGCGTGTTGCTGGCGCGCACATACGCGATGTGGCCATCCGAGGAGACGGCCGTCTCGCCGTAGACATTCAACGATTCGTCGGGCGTACTCGTCCCGCAGACATAGCGCGTGATCGCTCCGCCCGTTCCCGGCATGAACGCGAGACAGCGATCGCGATCCGCCCGATCCATGCGCTCGGCCGTATAGACGATTGCGTTGGTGCCGGGCACCCACGCGGGCGTCAGATCCTGGCCAAGATTGAACGTCAGGCGCGCGACGACGCCCGGGTTGAGTGGTCCCGACGCACCGTAGGCTCCGGGACGAAACGGTGCCGTGTGCTCACAGGCAGCGAGCGCGCCCGCCATGGCGATCGCGAAACGGATGCGAAGATGCGCGTGCATGTTCGTGGTCGGGGAATCTACGCGCGCCCGCGCACTCGCGCCCTGCGGCACCGACGAGTGAAGCGTGGGTACATTGCTGTTCACCGCGCTCCCTATCCCAAGGATCTGCCATGCTCGTTCTGTCGCTCGTGCTCGCGGCGTTGCAACCCGTGCAAACTCCCGCCGCGCCGCCGCAGTTGCCCGCCGCGCGCACCGACACGTCGCCGTTCCGGCGTCTCGCGCTTCCGACTCCGACGCTGCTCAGGGAGGGATCGGGCCGGCCTGGCCCGCGTTACTGGCAGCAACGAGTCGACTACACGATCGCAGTCACGCTCGACACGGCGACGCATACCATCGCGGGCCGCGAGACTATTCGGTACACCAACCACTCGCCCGACACGCTGCGTTATGTCTGGCTGCAGCTCGATCAGAATCTCTTTCGTGACGACAGCCGCGGCGCGCTGCTGAATCCGCCCGATGCGCGCTTTGCGGCGCGCGGCTTTCACGGTGGATTCCTGATCGATGGCGTGCGGGCCGTCGGGCTGTCAGGCCGTCAGGCCGCCAGGGGTGCGTCATTGCGGACGACGGAGAACGGCACCACGATGCGCGTCGATTTGGGCCGCGCGCTTGCGCCTGGAGGCGTCACGTCGCTCGAGATCGGCTACTCGTTCCAGGTGCCGGAGCACGGCGCCGATCGCATGGGACGCGAACAGTTCGCACAAGGGTGGTTGTATGAGATCGCCCAATGGTATCCGCGCTTCGCCGTCTACGACGACGTGCGCGGCTGGAATACGGAACCGTACCTCGGCCAGGGCGAGTTCTACCTCGAGTACGGTAACATCGATTTCGCGATCACGGTCCCGCGGGGATTTATCGTCGCCGGGACCGGGCGGCTCACGAATCCGCTCGAGGTGCTGACGGCAACCGAACGCGAGCGGCTCGCGCGAGCGCTGCGCTCCGATTCGACGGTGGCCATCATCGCCAAGAGCGAAGTCGGACAGGCGTCGACCCGACCGGCGGGAACGGGCGCGACGCTCACCTGGCGCTTTTCGGCGAACAACGTGCGCGACGTGGCCTGGGCTGCCGCGCCCACCTTCATCTGGGACGCGAGCGGCTGGAACGGCATCCTGCTGCAGTCGTTCTATCCGCCGGCCGCCGATTCGGTGTGGCGCGAGTCCACGAGGATCGTGCGCCACTCGATCAAGCACTATTCGGAGAAGTGGTTCCCGTATCCGTATCCGACGGCGATCAACGTCAACGGACCGGTCGCCGGCATGGAGTACCCGATGATCGTGTTCTGCGCCAGCCGCCGCAGTACGCGAGGGCTCTTCGGCGTGACCACGCACGAGCTCGGGCACCAATGGTTCCCGATGATCGTCGGCAGCAACGAGCGGCTGTACGCGTGGATGGACGAGGGGTTTAACACGTTCATGAACACGTACTCTGCCCGCGCCTTCTATCACGACACCACCGGCCCGGGCGCTAGCGGCATCGACAACTGGGCTGGTTTCGCGGGGAGCGGGCGCGACGAGGCTCCCTCCATCATGCCCGCCGACCGCGTGCCGGGCTTCCTCCTCGGCGCCGCCGCGTACAGCAAGCCCGCGGTCGGCCTGTTCGTGCTGCGTCACTCGATCCTCGGCGACACGACCCGGTTCGACAGCGCGTTCCGGGAATACATCCGCCGCTGGGCGTTCAAGCATCCCACGCCGGCGGATTTCTTCCGGTCGATGGAGGATGGCGTCGGAGAAGATCTGTCATGGTTCTGGCGCGGCTGGTTCTATCGCACCGATGTCGTCGACCAGGCGGTGGACTCGGTCCGCACCGCGAGGGACTCATCCGGCAACACGTTCACGGAAATCTTTCTGTCCAACCTCGGCGGGTTACCGATGCCCGTCGACCTGCGCCTCACGTTCGCCGACGGGACGCCCGACAATGTCCGACTGCCCGTCGAGATGTGGTTCGAGGGCAACCACTTCGCCTACGTGCGTCAGTTTCCGAAGGAGCTCGTGAAGGTGGAGATCGATCCGAACAGGAATTTCCCGGACGTGCGCCGGCAGAACAACGCGTGGTCAAAGCCTCAGTCGACTAGCGCGCGACCGTAGTCGAATCGCGCAGCTGGCCGCTGTAGAAGTTCGGCTTCCCGGACGCTTGCAGGAGGCCGTGCACGACAACCTCCAGGGCCACAAAAAACAGTCCGCCCCAGATCAAGGCGGGCAATTGGCGCGTATCACGCCCATAGGCGACGAGCGCCCAGCGCGCGAGCACGTAGCACCACAATCCGCCTGCAAACCAACCCAGGACACGGACAACCTTGCCACTACCAGTCTCAATTCCCGGGATTTTCAGCAGCAGTACTTCGACCCAGTGGCCGATATAGGTGAAGCTGAACGCCAGCGTGAACGCGTCCAGATAGTCCCAACCAAACGAGCTTTGCCGCGGCAGCACCGTCATGATCAGCAGCGCCAGCGGGACGGCCAGCAGCGTGTTACGGGTGAGCGCTTTCATGCAGGTGCACCTCCAGCCAGTCGAGGACCGTGCCCCACCAGATGCGGCGATTCCGCGGCCGCAGCACCCAGTGTCCTTCGTCGGGGAAGTACAGGAACTTCGCGTCGAGTCCCATCCGTTTCGCCGCCGTGAAGGCCTGGTAGCCCTCGGACAAATCGACGCGGTAGTCGAGCTGGGAATGAACGATCAGGATCGGTGTTTTCCAGTTGCTCACGAAGTTCAGCGGCGACCACTGCTCGTACAGCGCGCGATTGGCATAGAGCGGTCCGCCGAATTCCCAATCGGTGAACCACAATTCTTCTGTCGATCCGGCCATGCTCGCGGGATTGAAGACGCCATCGTGATCTACCAGCACCTTGAACCGGTTCGTATTGCCCGCCATCCAGTAGACCATGTAGCCGCCATAAGATGCCCCCGCCGCGCCTATCCGCGTCGAGTCCACATAGGGCAACCGTGCGACGACGTCCAACCCTTTCATCAGGTCTTCAAACGGGTAGTCGCCCCAATGCTTCGAGATCGCGTCGGTGAACTTCTGTCCATAACCGGTTGAGCCGTGAAAATTCACGGCCGCCACGACGAACCCGCGCGCGGCAAAGAGCTGATAGTTCCAGCGGCCACCCCAGTAGTCTGTCCAGGCTCCTTGGGGTCCGCCGTGGATCAGGTAGATGAGCGGATACTTCTTGGTGGCATCGAACGCGGGCGGCTTTTGCATCCATCCGAATACCGAGTCGCCCAGCGCGCCGATGAAACCGAACGCCTCGAGCGGCGGCAGATCGAGTGTGGCGACGGCCGAATCGGTTTGGTGTGAAAGCGCTTTCCCCGAAACCCAGGCCTCAGGCGGCTGGGTGTTGCTCTGATGGAGATAGACGAGCGTGCGGCTGTCGGGCCCGACCTGAACTCCGGTGTTCACGCCTCCCGAGACAACGACGGAACGCCGGAACGACGGAATCTCGATACGATAGATATTGTCGCGGCCGCGGTCCTCCACGACCGCGTAGACACACTTTGCATTCGGACACCAGGAGTACGAGCCAACGGAGAGATTCCATCCCGTCGTCGCTTCGATCGCGTTCCCACTTTCCGTCCTTCCGTCCGTCCGTCGCAGCAACATCAATCGCTGCCGGTCAGCTTCGAATCCCGCGCGCTCCATCGAGAGATACGAGAAGAGCTTCCCGTCGGGCGAGAAGCGTGGGGTGTTAGCGGCGCCTGGATTGGTCGTGAGCCGTTGGATGTTTGAGCCGTCGCTACCCATCAGGTAGATGTCCACATTCGTATTGTCCGCGACGACCGAGTCACCGTGCATCGCGAATGCCACCGTGCGTCCATCAGGTGAGACCGCAACGTCGCCGTCGCCACCCGTTGCAATCGTCGGGACGTCGTGATCCATCGGCGTCAGATCCGTCGCCTTGCCGGTCGCGACGTCCACCAGGAAAACATGCTGGCGCTTCCCCGCGCGCCAATCGTCCCAATGGCGCCACATGAGGTTCGTCCACAGTCGCGCGTCGGTCGGATACTGCCCGTTCCGCTGATCGATCTCCTGCGACGGCGGCCACTTGATGTCGCTCGTGACCAGCAGCCCCTTCCCCTCCGGCATCCACAACGGATCCGATGCGCCCTCGGCAAGACTCGAGACCTTCCGCGCGTCACCGCCGGCGACCGGCAGCAACCAGACCTGCGCGCCTCCCTCGCGCGTCGAGATGAAGGCGAGCGTCTTCCCATCCGGCGACCAGCGCGGCTGGCGATCCGATCCCGGACCCCCAGTGAGCTGTCGCGATTTCCCCGTCGCCACTTCCGCGACCCATACGCGCGCCACGTTGCGATTGTCCTGCAGCGAGGGAGTCGACACGGTGTACGCGACCCATTTGCCGTCCGGTGACAGCTGCGCGTCGCTCACCGCTTTCAGGGCGATGTAGTCGTCGAACGTGATCGCGCGTTTCTGAGCGAGGAGCGGAGCTGACAACAGTAAGAGCAGGATCCCTAAGCGCATTCAATACTCCGGGTGCGTGATGATGGCACGGACGAGATCGTCGAAGAGCTTCGATTCCGGAGTGACATTACCATTCGCGTCGGTGTGCACGTTCCAGGACGACAGCTCGTTCAGCGCCGTGGCTTCTTCATACGTGAGGTGCAGCACGTAGCCATTGGCGTGTTTGTTCGCCTTGTCGAGCGCTTTCTCGAGCACGTCGGGGAGATGTTTGGCGTTGCGGACGGCGTCGTACTGTTGTCTGGTCACCGTGAGGTCCATGCGCTAATCTTGGTACCTTCACTCTCACCCGCAACCCAGAGCATCGATGCCGCACACACAATTCCTCGCGACCGGTTTTCACGTCCCCGCGCGTGTGGTCACCAATGATGATCTCGCGCAGATGATGGACACGTCGGACGAATGGATCGTGCAGCGCAGCGGCATCAAGACGCGGTATTGGGTTGACCGCGGTGACACCGGCGTCGGCTTGGCACGCGAGGCGTCCCGCAAAGCGCTCGACAAAGCGGGTCTCAAAGCGGCCGACCTCGACTGCATCATCTATTGCACCTGCACCCCCGATCACTTCGAGCCCGGTAACGGCGTCTTTCTCCAGCGCGAGCTCGGCCTAAGCGACATTCCGGCGGTCGATGTGCGCAATCAGTGCAGTGGATTCATCTACGGCCTGTCGATCGCGGACGCGTGGATTCGCACCGGCCAGTACAAGCGCATTCTCCTGGTGGGCGCCGAGGTGCATTCGCGCGGGCTGGACAAGACGTCGCGCGGTCGCGACACGGCGGTGCTGTTCGGCGACGGCGCCGGCGCCGCAGTGCTCGCGCCCATCGACGATGACGGTCGCGGCGTGCTCTCGACGCACATTTTCGCCGACGGGCGCTACGCCGAAAAGCTGTGGGTCGACGGCCCCGGCCTGGCGCACGATCCCTATGTGAGTGTCGAGATGCTGGAACAGGGGCTGCACCGGGCGGTGATGGAAGGACGCGACGTCTTCAAGTTTGCGTCCGTCAAGATGCCTGAGTCCGTCGCCATCGCGCTCAAAGCCAACCGTCTCACTCCCGCCGACATCAAGCTCCTCGTTCCCCACCAAGCCAACCTGCGAATCATCGAGATGGTCCAGAAGGCAACGGGCCTGCGCGAGGATCAGGTCTACACCAACATCCAGAAGTACGGGAACACGACCGCGGCATCGATTCCCATCGCCCTCGACGAGGCGCTCGCCGAGGGACGATTGAAACAAGGCGACTTGCTGGTGCTGACGGCGTTCGGGTCCGGATTTACCTGGGGGAGTGCCGCGATTCGCTGGTGAGATCCGCTTCCTTGAGCTCCTTCAGCTCGCGCGCCGCTCCGTCCGCGAACGGCGTCCCGCCGTAGCGATCGACGAACCGTGCCAGCTCCACCTTGAGTCGGTCCTTGCGCCCCGTCTTGCGATACACGTCGATCAAGCCATTTGCCGCGCGCATCTGTTGCCGCCGATCGGCCGGCGGCTCTGCCTTCCGAATTTCGAGATACAACCGCTCCGCCTCGTCGTAACCGTGCAGGTGGCTCTCCAGGAGCTGCGCCAGCCGCAGCCGCGCATCATGATCGCCCGGCTCGATTCGGATGTGGTCGCGAAACCAGTCCGCCGCCTCCGCGTACTGGCCGCGCGCAATCAGCACGTCCTGGCGCGGATACGTCGGCTCCAGCGGCATGTCGCCGACGGCAAAAATGGTGTGAACCAAGCCAACCGCCGCACTGCCGACGGCGCGGTGAATGACAAATATCCCGAGGACGGTAAGCGGCAAGTTGAGCACGAGGAGGAGGGCGAAGACCCCGCCCGAAATCCAGCCTTTGTCGAACATGAAGTACCACAACAGCGACAGCATGCCGTAACACGCGGGGCCGAACCACGCCGCGGCGCGCAGCAGCTGAATGCCATCCGCGGGGTCGGAATACTGGGGCCCCTTCACTGCGCTGGTTGACCCCACATCGTGCGATACACGATCGGCCCTTCGTTCAGCGCTTTGATCCCGGCCTCGATCTGCGCTCGATCGCCCACCACGACGATCGCGAAATGATCGGGGTCGATGTAGCGCCGGGCCGCGCGCTGCACCTGCGCCGCGGTCACGGCGTTCACCGCGGGACCGAAGCGTTCGTACCAGTTGAGCGGCAGGTTATAGACCAACACGTCGCGAAAACGGGCTGCGGCTCCTCCCGTGGTCTCGAACGCACCCGGCAGCTGCAGCGTGATGTATTGCTTCGCCTTGTCCAACTCGGCCTGCGGCACCGAGTCATCGCGGATGCGCCGCAACTCTTTCATGAACTCGATGAGTGAGCTGTCGGTCTTGGCGGTCACGACGGATGCGGCCGCGACGAAGTAGCCGGGCAGCCGGCGCGCGGCGAAGCCGCTCGAAGCGCCGTAGGTGTAGCCGTGCGTTTCGCGCAGATTCTGGTTGAGCCGGCTGGTGAACGCGCCGCCGAGGATCGTGTTCAGAACTTGAATCGTGGCGTAGTCCGGCGTGCTCCGGGCAACCCCAGGCTCACCGATCCGGATTACGGATTGAGCGGCGCCCGGTTTGTCGATGAGATAGAACGATCGCGACGCAGGCGCCTGGGCGTTGCCCTGCGGGAACGGCGTTACGGCACCTCGCGGCCACCCGCCGAGGCGAGCGGTGAACAGGCGCTGTGCCTGCGCGAGCGTGATGTCCCCGACCACGAGAATCTTGGTGGCATTGGGCCGATAGGACGTCTCATAGAAAGAAATCACGCGGTCGTGCGTCAGCTTGGGCGGCGTCGAGTCGTTGCCGGCCGTCGGGTGTCCATACGGGTGTCCGGGTCCGAGCACGATCGCCGGAAACGCGATGCTCGCCATCGCGACCGGTTGATCCCGCTGCTGCAGAATCGTCGTGGCGAGGAGGCCGCGCTGCCGCGTGATCTCGGAATCGGCGAACTGCGGCCGCAGCAGCACGTCGGCAAGCAGGTCGAGCGCCGCCTCGAGATGTCTACTCGGCACGTGCAGTCGCACCGTGACGGCGTCGAAGTCGCTCACGGCGGTGAGCTGAGCGCCGAGGTAGGCGACTTCGTCGGCGAGCGCGAGGGCGCCGCGCGTGCCGGCGCCTTGCGTCAACATGTTGGCCGCGAAGGCGGCGAGGCCGGGGACGTCCGCCGGATCGCGTGCGGTGCCGGCGTCCACCAGAACCTGCACCTCGACCACCGGCACCTTGTGCATCTCGACCACCGCAAGCGTCAGCCCATTACGCAGCGTGACGGTGTGCATGGCGGGCAGGTGCATCGCCGGCGCGGGCCCGAGTGCGGGGGGCTTGGTGCGATCGACCTGGGCAGCGAGCGGACTGGCGACCAGGCCGGCGAGCAGGATTGCCGCAGAGAGGATCTTCATGGTGCCTCCTTCACTGCAAGATCAGGCTTCCCTTGTGGCACCACGGAGAGCACGACGCGATGCGCGTCGCGGAGATAGGTTCGCGCCACGCGTTGCACGTCGG
>MNDR01000013.1 GCA_001915025.1 Gemmatimonadetes bacterium 13_2_20CM_2_65_7 | reverse complement strand
CTTCACCGTACAAGCTGGTCAAACCCTCGCGATCTTCGGTCCGAACGGCGCCGGGAAGACGACCCTCCTCAAAGTCCTGGCTGGTCTCATCCGGCCGCAGCGGGGACGGGTGCAGGTCGAGGGTGGGCGGCGCGCGGTCGGCTGGATCGGCCATCAGCCTCAGCTCTACGGGCAGCTCACCGTGCGCGAGAATCTGCGGTTTTGGGCATCGCTATATGACGTGCAATCGCCGCCGGATCTTCTGAAACGATTGGGACTGCTTGAGCAGGCGGACCGGCCGGTACGCGCGTTGTCGCGTGGTCTCGTGCAGCGCGTGGCGATCGCGCGCGCGCTGGTGCACGATCCGCATGTGCTGCTGCTCGATGAGCCGTTCACGGGACTCGACCGGATCGCGAGCGAGGCATTCAGCCGGCTGCTGGCGCAGCACGCCGCCGCCGGCCGCGCCACGGTGCTCGTCACGCACAACGTGGAAGAGGGAACGGAGCTCGCGACCGACATCGCGTTCATGCGCGACGGCCGCTTTGTGCAGCTCGCGCCGCGGGCCGGCCGTGACTCGCGTGACATTGCCCTCGCCTATCGCAGCGCGATCGGAGGCGCCTCCCCGGGTGCCTGACTGGGCGAAGTACGCATGGCGAGTCGCGCGTAAGGACCTGCTGGTAGAGTTTCGGGCGCGAACCGGCATTGTCTCGGCTGCTGCCTTCGTCATTCTAGTCTTGCTCGCGTTCAATTTCGGCCTCGATCGCACGGCGGTTGCGGCGGTCGATATCGCGCCCAGCATTCTGTGGGTGACCTTCACCTTCGCGGCTATCGTGGCGTTGAACCGCGGGTTCCAGCTGGAGCTCGAGAACCAAGCGTTCGATGGACTGCTGCTCGCGCCCATAGGGCGCGGCAGCATCTACCTGGGGAAGCTCATCGCGAATCTCGTGTTCGTAGCGACGATCGAGGCGATCGGCGTACCGCTGGTGGCGCTGTTTTTCAACGTTCGGATGCTGCCGTACGTCTTACCTCTCGTGGGCATCATCGCACTCGCCACCCTTGGCTTTGTTGCAGTCGGCACACTGTTCAGCGCCATGACGGTCCGAACGCGCTTCGCCGAGTTGCTGCTCCCGGTGCTGCTGTTGCCCTTCATGATTCCGCCGCTCATGTGGGCGGCACGCGCGACCGCGGCGCTGCTCACCGATCGTCCCTTGAGCGATATCGCCGGCTGGCTTAAGATGCTGGCCGCCTATGACATCGTCTTCGTTGCCCTCGCCCTGCTGCTCTTTCCCGAGACGGTAACCGAATGAGGATGGTGCGCGTCGGGCGATGGATTACGGCTATCGCCTTGCTGTTGCTCGTTGGAGTCTACGTGCGCGCGCTGGCGTTCACGCCTGTCGAGCGGCTCCAAGGGCTCGCGCAGAAGATCTACTACCTGCACGTCCCCGCGGCTATCTGGGCGGAGTCGGCGATGGTATTGGTGGGCATCGCGAGTGTGTTCTACCTCTTCCTAAAGGATCCGCGGCTCGACCGATTCGCCGCAGCATCGGCCGAAGTCGGCACCGTCTTCGCTGCCATCGTGCTCACGACGGGCCCGATCTGGGGGAAACCGATCTGGGGAACGTGGTGGTCATCGGATGCGCGGCTGACGTTTACTCTGTTCCTCTTCCTATGTTCCGCACGCTGCACCCGATGCCCATCGTGCTGAAGCCGAGCGAACCCTCGCTGCCGGGCAGCATGCTGGCCACGTTGCTGTTTTCGGTCAGCGTGTTCACGCTGTTGTACGTGGGATTCGTGACCCAGCGCTATGCACTCAGCTACCTGCGGGAGCAGCTCGAGGCGACGGTTGGGGGGGGGGACTCGGGGATGGGACATGCCTGATACGGTGCCGCAGAACGGCGGCTACATGGTCGCTGCCTACATCGTGGCGGCGGTGATCCTGATCAGCTACGCCGTGTCACTGTACCTGCGGACGCGCCGCAGCCTTCGCCCGTAGCTCCGCCCGCGCCTCCGGCAGGCGCGCATGGCCGTCGGGGACCTGAGTCGCCCAGAGGTTCAGCGCTTCGTCGGCTGCTCCGTGATCTCCCGCCTCATACAGCGCCTGTGCGTTGTGCCAGAGCGCCGTCGCGCCCCCGCCCGCCGCGTAGGCGCGCGCGAAGCGGGCCGCCGCATCGGCGAACTGGCCGCTGCGTTGGTACAGCATGCCGGCCGCCATCGCCGCATCGGCGCGCTCTTCCAGCGCCAGCGCCTGTTCGAACGCCCCCAGCGCCTCGTCTTGCCGAAACACCATCTGTAACGCCTCGCCGAGCAGCATCCAGGCATCGGCGTGATCGGGAAACCGCACGCTGGCTTCGCGTGCCGCTTCGACCGCACCCCAGCGATCTTCGAGCGCGCGCGAGAGGTGAACGAGCGCCGGATACGTATCGGCGAACGTGGGAGCGACCTTGCAGCCGAGGCGGAGCCACGCGAGCGCGCGCTGAGGGGCGTCACGCTGGGCGGCGGCGGCGCGCCGCGCGCAAAAACGGCCTAACGCCGCGCGCAATGAGCGAAGCATTGGTTGATAATGGGTAGGGCCACGGTGAGATTGCAACAGCGCATGACAAGCGTCGGAGGATTGCAGGGACGCCGCATCGTGGTCACCCGCGCGCGCGAACAGGCCGGCGAGCTGGTGCGGGCGCTCGAAGCCCGCGGCGCCGAGGCGGTGCTTGCTCCGGTGATCCGCATTCAGCCGCTCGAAAACCTCGGCGCGTTGCGCGCCGCGTTGACGGGTCTCTCCGCGTACCGATGGGTCGTGTTCACCAGCCAGAACACGGTGCACATCGTGTTCGACCGGCTCGTCGCGTGGGGTCTCACGCCGCGCGTATTCGCGACCACCGCAGTCGCCGCGATCGGCAGCGTCACGGCCGAGGCGTTGACACAGCGCGGTGTGGTACCGGCGCTCGTGCCCGACGAGTTCGTCGCCGAGTCACTGGCGGATGCGCTCGCCAGGCAGAGCGGCTCGCTCGCGGATGCGCGCATCCTGATCCCCAGCGCTTCGGACGCGCGCGATGCGCTCGCGGCCGGTCTCCAGAAACACGGCGCCAGCCCAGAGTCAATTCCCGTGTATCGCACCGTGCCCGCCAAGACGGATCTGCGCGGACTCGCCGAGGACATCAAAGTCGGCCGCATTGACGCGGTCACGTTCACGTCGTCATCGACCGTTCGGTATTTCCTGGATCTCGTCGGCCGCGATGCCGCGATCTCCGGACAGTTTGTCGCCGCGACGATCGGACCGATCACGGGCGCGACGGCGCGCGAGTTGGGGCTGCGCGACGTGATGGAAGCAGAGCCGCATACCGTCCCTGGTCTTGTCGAGTCCCTCGTCCGGCGATTCGCGTGAAGATCGGAACCCGCGGGAGTGATCTTGCGCGCTGGCAGGCGCAATGGGTGCAACAGCGTTTGGTGGCGAGTGGCAGCGGCGCGCGCGCCGAGATCGTCGTCATCAAGACGCGAGGCGACGCCGAGGTGGATCGCCCGCTGCACGAGCTCGAGGGGAAGGGCTTCTTCACCAAGGAGATCGAGGATGCACTACTCGATGGGCGGATCGATGTCGCGGTGCATTCCCTCAAGGACCTTCCCACCACGTTGCCGCCCGGGCTCGCCCTCGGCGCGGTGCCACAGCGCCACGATCCGCGCGAAGCGCTCGTCAACGGCAAGTCGCTGATGGATCTTGGCGCAGGGACGCGCGTCGGGACGTCCAGTCTGCGCCGCGTCGCGCAGGTGCGCTTCCTTCGTCCCGATCTCGAGGTCGTGCCCCTGCGGGGCAATGTGCCGACACGGGTTCGCAAGGTCGAGCGGCATGAGGGTCTCGATGCGGCGCTGCTCGCCATCGCCGGTCTTGAGCGCCTGGGGCTCGGCGCGAAGGGCACGCCGATCGATCCACTCGAGGTGATGCCCGCTCCGGGCCAGGGGGCGCTCGGCATCGAGATTCGAGCGGACGACAAGGCGACGCGGGATGCGCTGCGTCCGTTGCATGATCCGGCGAGTGCGCTCGCCGTGTCGGCGGAGCGCGCGCTGCTCGCGGCGCTCGGCGGTGGGTGTCAGGCGCCGGTGGCGGCGTGGGTCGCTTCACGGGAAACGGGAAACGGGAAACGATTATATGGCCGCGTCACAGAACGGGACGGTGCTGTTCAACTGACCGCGTCTGCGGATATTGACGACTCCGCCCCCGAACGGGCCGGGGAAGTGGTCGCACGGTTGCTCGAAGGTCAGGGCGCCGCGAGCTTACTCGCGCGATGAGCTCGGCTCAATTTCCGATCCGCCGCATGCGGCGACTGCGCCGCACCGGCGCGCTCCGGCGTCTGGTGCAGGAGACGCACCTCGTCCCGTCGCAGCTCGTCTGGCCGCTGTTCGTCCGGCATGGTGAAGGCCTCCGCACGCCCGTTACGGCGATGCCGGGTGTCGCTCAGCTGTCCACCGACGAACTCGCGAAGGAGGCCGAGCGCGCGGCGGCGTTGGGGTTGGGCGGCATCATCCTGTTCGGCATTCCCGCGAGCAAAGATGCCACCGGCTCCGAGGCTCACGACGAGCAGGGCATCGTGCAGCAGGCGATTCGTGCCGTCAAGCGCGCGGTACCGCAGCTGCTGGTGATCGGCGACGTCTGCTTGTGCGAATACACCGACCACGGCCATTGCGGTGTGCTTCGCGACGGCGACGTGGACAACGATTCGTCCGTCTACCTGCTCGGGAAGATCGCGGTGATGCAGGCGCGCGCCGGCGTCGATCTCGTCGCGCCGAGCGACATGATGGACGGTCGTGTGGCGGGAATTCGCAAGGCGCTCGACGCCGGTGGATTCTCCCATGTGCCCATCATGTCGTATGCCGCGAAATTCGCGTCGGCGTTCTACGGGCCGTTTCGCGAGGCCGCGGGCTCGACGCCGCAGTTCGGCGATCGCCAGTCGTATCAGATGGCCGTGGGGAATGGGGACGAAGCGATGAAGGAGATCCAGCTCGATCTAGACGAAGGGGCTGACATCATCATGGTGAAGCCGGCCGGCCCCTGCCTGGCGCGGATATCATTGTGACGTATTTCGCGCCGGCCCTCGCCGAACAGTTGTAGCTACGTCAGCTGCGTAGCGTCCTTTGGTAATAACACGTAGCGCCACAGCGCCGCCGCGCCCGCCGCCCCGAGCCCGGGGCCGATCCAGTAGACCACCTGGCCGTGCCAATCCATCGATACCAGCGCCGGCCCGAACGCGCGAGCGGGATTCATGACGGCCCCCGTGAGTCCGCCGCCGACGAACACGCAGACGAGCACCGACAATCCGACTGCGAATCCACCGAACTGCGGCGTCCGCGGCATCACAATGGTTCCGAACACGGCGCTGACGAGGAAGAATGTGAACAGCGCCTCCAGCGCGATGGCGCCGAACAGACTCACCGATCCGGAGATCTGCGGCGTGCCGACAGACATGATGCGCACGAGCGAAGCGGGGAACAGCAGCTTGATGAGCAGCGCGGCGACGATCGCACCGAGCAGCTGCGCGAGCACGTACCAACCGAGCCGCGCCGCATCGATCTTGCCCGCGAGCCAGAGCGCCAGGCTGACCGCGGGATTGATGTGCCCGCCGGAGATCGGCAGCGTGATCGTGATGGCGATGGCGAGCGCGAAACCATGGGCGAGCGCGAGGCCGACCGCGCCACCCGCCGCACCCGCGGCATTCGTGACGACGCTGCCGGCGCCGAGGAAAACAAAGAGTGCGGTGCCGACGAATTCGGCAATCGGTGCTCGAAGCTGCTGGGAATTCACGCGGTGCCTCCGGAGGGTGAAAGCGCAGCCAATCTACCGGGTGCCTGCATCGGGCCGCAACACCAGCGCCGCGTTGATTCCTCCAAAACCGAATGAGTTCGAAACGACGGCCGCTGGAGCCGCTGTCCGGCCGCTTCCCGGGAGACAGTCGAGGTCGCAGCTCGGGTCGGGCCGTTCCAGATTGATCGTCGGCGGCAGCCAGCCTCGTGACAGGGCCAGCGCGCAGATCGCCGCCTCGATCGCTCCACTCGCGCCGAGGGCGTGGCCGTAGTAGCCCTTGGTCCCGCTCACCGTCAGCCGATAGGCGTGGTCGCCAAAGACGTGTTTGATCGCAGTCGTCTCCGTCCGGTCGTTCAGCGGCGTCGAGGATCCGTGCGCGTTGATGTAGCCGACTTCCGTCGGCGCGACGTCGCCATCGGTCAGCGCGAGCTGGATCGCGCGCGCGGCCTGGCGGCCGTCGGGACGCGGCGCCGTCATGTGATACGCGTCGTTCGTGTACGCGTGGCCGACGACTTCGGCATAGATCTTCGCTCCCCGGGCGACGGCTCGATCGCGCTCCTCGAGCACGAGGACGGCGGCGCCCTCGCCCATGACGAAACCGTCCCGCCCGGCATCGAACGGCCGCGAGGCGTGCGCGGGATCGTCATTGCGGCTGCTCATCGCGCGGATGATGCTGAAGGCAGCGAAGGTGAGCGGCGCGAGCGGCGCTTCAGAACCGCCCGCAAGCATCACGTCGGCGCGTCCGTCGCGGACCGCGTGAAACGCTTCGCCGACGGCGATGGTGCCCGACGCGCAGCTCATGGCGTTCGTCGCGTTGGGGCCGGTGAATCCGAATTCGATCGCGATGTTACAGCTCGCGGCTCCGCAAAACACGGCCAGCGCGAGTGACGGGTCGAGTCCGCGTGGTCCCTCGGCGAGATAGCGAGGCACCTGAGACTCGGCGAACGAGACGCCGCCCAGCGCTGACCCCATCATGGCGCCGACGCGATCGGGGTCTTCTTTGCCGGGCGCCAGCCCCGCATCCGCGAGCGCCAGACCGGCGCTCGTCACGGCGAGCTGCGAGAACCGATCGAGTCGGCGCGCGCGCTTGGCGTCGAGATGATCTTGCGGGCGAAAATCCGGAATCTCGGCGGCCATGCGGCTGCGAAACGGCGTCGGATCGAATCGGGTCACCGTTCGCACGGCCGAGACTCTCGCCTCGAGTCCCGACCACAACCCATCGGCAGTCGTTCCGATCGGGGTTACGGCGCCGATGCCCGTGATCACGACCCGACGAAAATTGTTCACGCCGCACTCCCCTCCGCCGCGCGCTTGATTCCCGCGAGCGTTCTCGAAGCGATCCCGTGGATGAAAATGGGACCTATGACCAGGTTTGCCGCCAACCGTCCGACGAGCGGCCAGCGCGGACCGTCCCACGTGTGGACGATCTCCGTTTCGATGGCATCGGCGTCTTGGACCAGCCGCCACACGACGTCCATGCCTCGCGTGATACCCCGCACGTGGCGATACCGGATTTCACCGGCGCCACGATCGACCGTCATCTTGGACACCCACCAGGTGGGATACTTGATGATACCGCCGGCGAACGGCCGCCACGCCGCCATCTCGACGAGGCCGTCGTCGAGCATCCGCACCCAGCGGTAATGCGGGAGGATGGCGGGCCAGCGTGCCACAGTGCTGGCGGCGGCGAAGACGGTCGCGAATGGAGCGCGGACACGAATACGATCGACGGTGCGCATCAGCGGCTCAGGCCGGCGTAGCCTCCTCTATAGTAGAGGAGAGGCCGCCGATCCGTCGCATCCCCACCGACGACGAGCCCGATGAAGATGGTGTGATCCCCACCGGGTACAGCGCTGCGCTTCTCGCACTCGATGTGGGCGACTATCCCCTCGATCACCGCAATGCCGCGCTCGTTTTCCGTGTAGCTGACGCCGCGGAAGCGGTCGGTCTCATTGGCCGCAAACCGGCGCGACAAAGCTTCCTGTTCCGCGGCGAGAATATTGAGGACGAAATGCCTTCCGCTCTCGAGCGCGGCGTGCATGTCGTTTTGCTTGTCGACCGATACGAGGACGAGCGGCGGATCGAGCGAGACCGACGCGACCGAGCTCGCGGTCATACCGATCGGCTCGCCATTCGGCTTGCGGGTCGTCAGCACCGTCACGCCGGTCGCAAAGCGCCCCAGCAGCTGGCGGAACTGCGGCGGGTCGACACCGCGCGAAGCACGGGTCACCAGAGCAATCCAGCGATGACGCGCGGCTGGAACACGGCGCGGGCGGGCACGCAGTTCCCCGTTGCCCGCACGAGCAGATCGGCCAGCTCCGGTCGTCGCGTCATCCGCTTTACCACGCGCTCGATGAGGGACGGCCATCCTACCGCCAGACCGATGATGCGCTCGAGCACCCATTTTCCGGCGAACTCGCGCCGGCGCGCGCGCGCGTATCCGCGCAGTTGTTCGGCGGTGATTGGCCTATCCCCACCATCCGCGAGCGCCGGGACCAAACACTCGGCCGCGAGCTCGGCGCCACGCAGCGCACTGTAGATTCCCTGGCCGGTGAACGGATCGAAGAAATCGGCGGCGTCGCCGACGAGCAGCGCGCCGCCGCCGATCGCAATCGGCCGGCGCGACCACCGCGCGAACGGCCCGGTCGCCAGCACGCGCCGCACGACGTTCCGCGGGCGAAACCGGCCCGCGACACCGGGGAACCGGTTCAGCTCGGCGAAAAACTGCTCGCCGCGCCTTGCTTCCTTTGCTGGAAGGACGAGCGCGACCGTCGTCACGCCGTTGCCGATTGGTCCCAGGCCGACGTATCCGGGGCGCCCGACGTGCATCTCGCCGGCGTCGCCCACGTCCAGCGCATCGGCAACATGCGCGGCGAACGCAATCCGATGGGGAGGAGACGTGTGAATGGGGCCGAGCTGGCGCGCGACGATGGATCGCAATCCATCGGCACCAACGACCACACGCGCGCCATACATTTCGCGCTTCCCGTTCCCCGTTTCCCGTGCCGTTACGCCTCCCACGGCGCCGCCTTCGTACACGAGGCCATCGACCTTCACGCCTTCGCGCACGACGGCGCCGGCCGTTTCCGCCGCGGTGCGCAGAATCGTGTCGAACCGGACGCGCGGCAGCGCGAAGCTGAACGTCTCAAAGCGCCCCGTGACTCCGTTGCCGCTGGGCGCCACGACTTTCATTCCTGTGAGATGCGCAGGGGATGCCGCCGCGACCGCGGTCAGCACATCAGGGCCCAGCCGCTCGAGCACTCGGGTCGATTCCGGGCTTAGGTACTCGGAGCACGGCTTCTCGCGAGGGAAGTGCGCGCGGTCGAGCAGCAGGACGCGCGCGCCCGCGCGCGCCAGTAAGAGCGCGCTCGCGGAGCCTGCCGGGCCGGCGCCGACAACAACGGCATCCCAGCGGGCGGACGCTGGGGTCACGCGAGAGGCGTGAAGCGCGTCAG
>MNDR01000082.1 GCA_001915025.1 Gemmatimonadetes bacterium 13_2_20CM_2_65_7 | reverse complement strand
CGGTCGCGAGAGGATCGCCGACTCGCTTGCCGGCGCGATGGATAGCCTCGCCGCCCGTCCACCCCCGCCCGCCACCGCCTCCATCACGTTTGTGGTGTGGGACAATCCGCCAATCGTGATTGGCCGTGGCAGTTATCTGCATCAGATCGCCGAGCTGGCGGGCGCGCGCAATGTCTTCGCCGATCTCGCGGCTCCTTCGGCGCAGGTCTCGCTCGAGACGATCGCCGCTCGCAACCCCGACTGGATCGCCGTTCTCTCCGACTCAAGCGTCATGCCCGGCTTCGCCAAACGTCCGGAGTGGCAGGCGGTGCGAGCGGTCCGCGATCGTCACTTCCTCTTGCTCCCAGGCTCGCTCTTCGGTCACCCCGGGCCGCGCACGGCACAGGCTGTTTCCGAGTTGCAGAGGTTGCTCCGGAAATGAAATGGGCCTTGCTGGTTACAGTCGCGGTGCTCGCACTGGTCGCGAGCGTCGCCGTTGGACCGGCGGCGGTCCCGCTCGGCGAGTTGCTGCGCTCTGACATCGTCTGGAATCTGCGCGCACCGCGCACACTGCTCGCGTTCCTGGTCGGTGGATCGCTCGGCATCGCCGGAGCTGGTTTGCAGGCGCTCGTGCGCAATCCGCTCGCCGATCCGTTCTTGCTGGGGCTGTCAGGCGGCGCCGGCCTCGGCGCGGTCCTGGCGATCGCGCTGCACCTCTCTGGGCCATGGGCGCTGCCGCTCGCGGCATTCGCGGGCGCGCTCGCGGCCCTGGCGCTCGTCTACCGCCTGGGCTTGATCGGTGGCGCCGCGCTCGATCCTCGGATTTTGCTCCTCGGTGGAGTGGCCATCGGTGCGTTCGCCGCCGCGATCACGACCGCGATCGTCTCGCTCGCCGACGCGAGTGAGCTACGGAACGCCTTTCTGTGGTTGTGGGGCGGCCTGTCGAGCGCTTCCTGGGATGCCGTGTTGGTCATCGTGCTGTACGCACCAATCCCGATCGCGGTGCTCCTGGCCGCCTCGCGGCCGCTCGATCTCCTCGCACTCGGTGAAGAACCCGCGCGCTACCTCGGCGCCGACGTCGATGCCGTGAAGCGGCGCGTCTACCTGGCGGCTTCGCTGCTCACTGCGGCGGCCGTCGCCGTTTCGGGCGTGATCGGATTCGTCGGTCTGGTAGTCCCGCATCTCGCGCGGCTCACGTGGGGCCATCGTCATCGGGCCCTGCTGCCAGCGGCTTTTGTTGGCGGCGGGGCACTACTCGCGATTGCCGACACCCTGGCGCGTACCGTCGTCGCACCCCGCGAGCTCCCCGTCGGCGTCGTGACGGCCTTGATCGGCGTGCCGGTCTTCACACTGCTGCTCCGCCGCTGGACGATCGCATGAACAACATGACCGAACCGTTGCTTCGACTGAACGCCGTTCGTTATCGCTATCCCGGCGCGTCGAGCGATGCGCTGGCGGGCGTGTCACTCTCGGTAGGGCCAGGTGACTTTCACGCGGTGATCGGACCGAACGGCAGCGGCAAGACGACGCTCGTGCGCGTCGCGCTCGGTGCGCTCGCGCCGCTCGCCGGTAGCGCCGACATCGACGGTCGTCCCGCCTCTCGCTGGCCACGGCAGGCGCTCGCACGGCTGGTGGGAGTCGTGCCGCAGCGTGAAGACAACCTCTTTCCTCAGCGCGTGCGCGAAACCGTATTGCTCGGCCGTTACGCTCATCTCTCCCTGTGGGGCCGTGAGCGGCCGGAAGATCATGCAGCCGTGATGCGTGCGCTTACGGCATGCGACGCGCAGCATCTCGTCGAGCGTTGGGTCTGGACGCTGTCGGGGGGCGAGTACCAGCGCGTGCGCGTGGCGCGCGCACTCGCCCAGGGACCGCGCTTGCTCGTGCTCGACGAGCCGGCAGTATCACTCGATCTGCAGCACGAGATGGGATTGTTCGAGTTGATACGCGGTCTCGTCGATACACAGGGCCTGGGCGTGTTGATGATCACGCACGACCTGAACCTCGCCGCCCGCTTTGCGGATTCGCTGCTGCTGCTCGAGGGCGGCCGCCCCATCGCGTCGGGGCCACCCGCGGACGTCCTGACGCAGCAGACCGTCGAGACAGTGTTTTCGTGGCCTGTCAGGATGGAGACCGTTGATGGTCGCCCGCAGATGATTCCCCTGCGCCAACCAAAGGAGTCCCGCGCATGAACGTGGCGTTGCTCGTTCTCGCCTTCACGCTACAGCAGCCGCAGGACACCGTTGTGCTGAAGCCGGTCGTCGTGACCGCCACGCGCGTACCGGTGGCGGCGGACCGCGTCGCGTCCGCGGTGACTGTCCTGCGGGGAGCGGATCTCGTGGCGCAGGGCATTCGCACCGTGGCCGACGCCCTCCAGACCGTTCCTGGTGGGCACATCGTCGAGACGGGGAGCTATGGCGGGCAGACGTCGCTATTCGTGCGCGGGGGCGAGAGCGATTACGTGAAGGTGTTGCTCGATGGTGTTCCTCTGAACGACGCGGGTGGCGGGATCGATCTCGCGCATCTGACGACCGACAACATCGACCGCATCGAGGTGGTGCGCGGGCCGGTGAGTGTGTTGTACGGATCGGATGCGGTGACCGGCGACCGGCGGGGTGGGCGGGGTGGGCTATTCCGCGCGTGTGTCGCGATTCTCGGCCGACGGTCTGTATCCATTCAATAACTACTACCGAAACAGCGTCGCCAGCGCGCGCCTGCGATATCATCCCGATGGGAAGACCGACGCGAGCCTGACCTATCACTACGGCGACGACATCTATCACTTCCCGACGAACGGTCAGGGGCAGCCGGTTGACTCGAATCAGCGAGCCGCGCAGCGGGGACCAATGCTCAGTCTCAGTGCCGAACGCGCGCTCAGCGGCAACCTCGATGCGCGCATCGGCGCCGCGGTTCGCGAGGCTAGGGCTTTCTACAACGACGAGCACCCTCCAGCTCAAGGCTCGTTCTGGAGTCGCGACTATGTGCGTCGCGCGACCGCGAATGCGTTACTGACCTGGCGTGCTCCGGCGATCGTCACGGTGACGGGCGGAATCGAATACGAAGACGAGCGCCAACTCGGCAAGAGTGACTTCAACGCGTCCTTCGGTAACTTTCCCGACTCCATTCGTGTTCATCGCAACACTACCGGCTATTTCACCCAAGCGCTCATCGTGGCGGGCCGGGCAGCGCTCACGCTCGGCGGCCGGCTCGACGACAACTCACAGTTCGGCACGCACGCCACGTACCGCGGGGGAGTCGTCTACCGGCTCGAGGAGCGCACTCGCCTGCGCATTTCAGCCGGAACCGGTTTCAAAGAACCGACCTTCTTCGAGAACTTCGCGCACGGTTTCGTTCAGGGTAATCCCAATCTCGATCCTGAGCGTTCGCGTAGCTGGGAAGCTGGCTTCGAGCACCGCCGTCGGCGCACATCGCTGTCCGTGACGTATTTCGATCAGCGGTTCCGCGATTTGATCGAATACGACGGGGCGCCCCCCCCCAACCAGCCCAACTATTTCAATGTCGGGGGCGCGAGCGCGAACGGCGTAGAGGCAACTGTCGAGGCGAATGTCGCAACGGCGGTCGTCTTTTCCGTGAGTTACACGTACCTGCATACAAAGGTTTTGCAGTCTGGCACGCCGACCGATCCCGATGGCCTGTTCGTTCCCGGGAAGTCGCTGATCCGGCGGCCCGCGCACACCGTCGCTCCGCAGCTCGCCGCGACGATCGGCGATCGGGCGCGCGTAACGCTTGGCGCTCGCTGGGTGGGCTCGCGCGATGATCTCGATTTCAATCGCCCGGTCGGCCAGCGGCGGGTCACGCTGAACGCCTATAGCCGCGTCAATGTCGCCGCTGAGTACGACCTGCGTCGGATCGTGTTGACTGGTAATCTCGAGAACGCGTTCAACGACCAGGCGCAAGAGATCGCTGGGTTCCGGCCGCGGGGGCGGACGGTGATGATCGGGGGGCGCGTCACCGTTGGTCGCTGAGCGAATCGTCTCCTTACTCCCCAGCGCGACCGAAATCGTCTGTGCGCTCGGGCTCGAGGATCGGCTGGTTGGGATTTCGCATAGCTGCGATTACCCGCCGGGCGTCGCGAGCCGGCCCCGGCTGACGCGTCCGCGCCACGACCTCGCTGGCCTCACGAGCGGGGAGATCGATAGAGCGGTTCGCGCCGCACTCCGCGACTATGGCAGCGTGTATGAGATCGACGTCGCCGGAATCGCCTCGCTCGAGCCGGATCTCGTCATCACCCAGGGCATCTGCGACGTCTGCGCGGTGCCTGAGCGTCAGGCGGTCGCAGCTCTTGCTGACCTCACCCCGGCGCCCCGCGTCCTCACGCTCGACGCGCACGATCTCGCCGCGATCCTCGACGGGATTCGCGACGTCGGCTGCGCGACCGGCGCGGCGGCGGAGGCGGATGCGCTCGTCGCGGACATACTGCGCCGCATTGTGACCGTCCGAGCGCGCGTGGACGGTCGGCCACGACCAAGCGTGCTCGCACTCGAATGGCTCGATCCGCCCTACGTCCCGGGTCACTGGGTACCCGAGCTCATCGCGGCTGCCGGTGGAGCGCTCGTCGCGGGTATCGCGAGACGGCCCTCCTATCACCTGACTTGGCAGGAGCTGCCCGCGCTCGATCCCGATGTCCTGCTCATCATGCCGTGCGGGTTCGGGCTGGAGGAGGCCCGTCGTGAGGCGGAGCGCTACGGCGACCGGCTGCGCGACGTCGCGCCGCGCGCTTTCGCTGCCGGGCGCGTGCACGCGCTCGATGCGTCGTCCTACTTCAGTCGTTCCGGCCCGCGCGTGGCCGATGGAGTGGAAATCCTCGCGTCGCTGTTGCACCCCCGTACGGAAGCCCCTTTCCCGAAAAGACGTGCGGCTATATTCCCAGAACGATAGGAATTCGTCTCACGGTACAGGTCGTTCGACGTTGGAGGGACGTTTCGATGCGCCGCTGGTCACTTGTGCTATTCCTCACCGTCACGAGCACCGCCGCCGCCCAAGCTCCCCGTATCACGCCCGCGGGAGATCCGTCGGTCCAGAACGACACGATTTACCGCTTGGCCGTGAATCCCGCCGATTATCCCGACGAAGAGTTCGTGTACCTCCTCGACGACGGCGTCGTGCGGTTCGAGCCGGATGGGCGAAGCAGTCGGACGTATCGACAGGTCATCCAGATCCTGAATCAAGACGGCGCCGAGGCGTGGGGGGAACAAAGCTTCTCGTATTCGAGCGGCTCGGAACGTTTGACCGTCAACTGGATTCGCGTCCTGAAGACCAATGGCGAAGTGATCAGTCCGCAGCCGGCGCACGAACAGGAATCGCTCGCACCCGTGGCATTCGAGGCCCCCGTGTACCCGCCGCTCACGGCTCATCGTCGATGTGCCTGCGAACGTCAGACCGCGCATCTCAGAAGAGAACGTGCACTTCAGGCGGCAGGAGGTCGAGGGGCACGGTCGCCACGTGTACACGTGGGCAACGAAGGATGTTCAGAAGATCGAGAGCGAGCCGTTCGCCGCGACTCCCAACACGCTGTACGTCAGTCTCGATGTGGCGGCCCCGATCGAATGGTCCGACGTCGCACGCTGGTATGCCAATCTGTTGGCAGGAGCCGATCGCTATAAGCTGACGCCGGACCTGCAGGCGCAGCTCGGCGAGCATGTACGATCATCCAAGACGCTCGACGATTCGCTGCGAGCGGTCTATCGCTGGGTGGCGCAGGACTTCCGTTACGTGTCGCTGTCGCTCGGTCTGGGGGGGTATCTACCGCGACTGCCCGCGCAGGTCGTGGAATCACGCTACGGTGATTGCAAGGACAAGGCGACGTTGTTCATCGCCATGGCGCGGGCCATGGGCGTGCACGCATTCCCGGTGCTGCTGAGCTCGAACGGCAACGCCGACTCCACGGTGCCGACAGTGCAGCAATTCGATCACATGATTGCGGCCGTCGATCGACCCGCGCGCGGACGGCTGTATCTCGATTTGACGTCAGAGCTCACGCCCTATACCGAGCTCCCGCCCGCGGAAGAGGGATCGTTCGCTCTGGTCATCCACGACGATGGTCAATTCGAACGCGTGGTTCTCCCGCAAGCGCCGGATTCGACGAATCGATCAGAAGTACGAACCGTTGGCGAGCTTGCCGCGGACGGTCGGTTTACCGGTCGCTATACCGAGATCAAGCACGGCTCTCTGCAATACGGACTGCGGCGGGCATACGCGCGCACCTTCAGCAAGGACGACGTGCGTCAAGTGACACAGGCATTGGCCAACGGCGTATTCCCCGGAGCATCGGGCGATAGCCTTGCCCTGTTCGATGGGCGCGATCTCGCCGCAACGCCACTCGTCGCCGTCACGGTGCGCGATGCGCCGCTCGTTTCTGGCTCCGGATCCACGCGGATCCTGACTCTTCCGCAGTCGTTGCCCACCTTTTCATTGCTGCGTTCCGTGCCGGAGCTGGAGCGTCATCGGCCGCGTAAGTTCCCGATTGATGTCGGTGACGTCGTTGGACCGCTCGAGATCGTTTCGGAACTGCGTGTGACTTTGCCATCCGGCTGGACCGCCCAACTGCCGCCAGGAATCACCGAGACCAGCACGTTCGGCAGCTACCACGCCGAATACGTCCAGAGCGGTCGCGAGCTGCGCATTACACGACGCATCAGCGGCAGACGGGGCATCGCACCACCGGATAGTGTCGACGCGCTGGTGGCTTGGCTGCGTGCCGTCTCGAAGGACAATGTGAAGTTCCTGGTGCTCGAGCCGGGGAAGTGACGTTAGTCTCTACGCCGGCGGTCGTGCTCCGCACGTACCGCTACAGCGAAACCTCCAAAATTGTCCGCCTCGCGACACGCGATTACGGCGTCCAAAGCGCAATCGCGAAGGGTGTGCTGCGCCCCCGGAGTCCCTTTGGCGCTGCGCTCGAAACACTGAGCGAGGGCGTTGCACAGCTCTACCACAAAGAGACGCGTGAGCTCCAGACGCTTGCGGCGTTCGACGTAATCCAGCTGCGGCGCGATCTTGCAGGCGACCTCGGCCGTTTCGCCGGAGCGGAGGCGCTTTCGGAAGTGATGCTGAAGATGGCTCCTCCCGCGCCGCTGGCCGCCGCTTACGAGACCCTTATCCAGGGTCTGGATGCGCTCGCTCAGGCTGCGCCACAACAGGCCGATGCTGTCGCCGTTCGCTGGCTGTGGCTGCTCGTGGGTGTACTCGGTTTTGCCCCTCAGCTCCAGGCTTGCGTCCGGGACGGCAATGCGATCCCTGGAGACAGCACCGTGGCGTTCAGCCCTGCGGAGGGTGGGGTGTTGTGCGCGAGCTGTGCCGGGCCTCAGCCGCCCACAAAACTGCCACCGCGGGCATACCGCGACCTCTTAGATCTGAACGACACGCAGGCAAACCTTCCCACACTGGACGCGGCGCACGCCGCGGCCCACCGGCGCCTCGTAGCTCGCTTCATTCGTCATCACTTGGGAGAAGTGGCGCAGAACGGCAACGAGCAGCGGTCGAGCGCCATCGATATCTGGGAGCGGCGAGCATGGATTTCCGCCGGTTCGTAGTCGGCACCGCGGGACATATCGACCACGGCAAGACCGCGCTCGTAAAGGCGCTCACCGGGGTCGATACCGATCGGTGGGAAGAAGAGAAACGGCGCGGCATCACGATCGATCTCGGGTTCGCCCCGCTTCCGCTGGCCAATGGCATCCAGGCCAGCGTCGTTGACGTCCCCGGTCACGAAGGCTTCGTCAGGAACATGCTCGCGGGCGCGACCGGCATCGACGTCGCCCTCCTCGTCATTGCCGCGGACGAAGGAATCATGCCGCAGACCGAAGAGCATCTCGCGATTGTCGAGCTGCTCGGTGTGCGGCGTGGCATTCCGGTCCTCACCAAACGCGATCTCGTGGACGCCGAATGGCTCGGCATGGTGCGTACGGAGGTGGCAGAGCGGTTGTCCCGGAGCAGAGTACGCTGGCATGCGCCGCTCGCGGTCTCGGCGCTGAGCGGCGAGGGTCTGGACGAGCTGCGTACCGCCCTTGTCGCCATCGCGGCGGATCTCGCGGACCGGCCCGTGGACGACTTGTTTCGGCTGCCAATCGATCGCGTGTTCGCTCTCGCGGGCGCGGGAACGGTCGTGACCGGATCGACGTGGAGCGGAACCGTGGAGGCCGGCGCGAGCGTGCGTCTGTTGCCCTTGGGCCGCGAAGTCCGCGTGCGGTCGATCGAGGTTCACGGCGAGGAGACCGACCGTGCAGCTCCGGGGCGCCGTACTGCCCTCGCACTCGTGGGCGCTGACAAGGAAGAGCTGGAGCGCGGCCACGTTGCCCTCACCGGCGCGGGATGGGCGCCAACCACCGCACTCGATGTGGCGTTGGAGCTGCTGCCCTCCGTCCGCAGGCCACTCGCCGCGCGCACGCGCATTCGCGTTCACCTGGGCACGGCTGAGGTCCTAGGGCGCGTGGCGCAGGTTCGCTCGATCGCACCCGGGGAAAGCGGAGTCGCGCGACTCCTTCTGGAACACTCGATCGTCGCGCGAGGACGTGATCGGTTCGTCATCCGCAGCTTTTCGCCCGTGACGACAATCGGGGGCGGCGTCGTGCTCGACCCGTTTCCGCCGCAGCGGCCGAGGGTGTCGGAACGGGGCCTGACGGCAGGACAGCCGCCCGGCGAACTGCTTGCGAGGCTCGTTGAGGAAGCAGGGCTCGCCGGCGTCCGGATCGCTGACCTCCCGGTGCGTCTGGGCATTCTTCCGGCCGAAGTGCCCGGCACGATCGCTGCAGCAGGGAAGGGTGTGCTGGCGGTCGACGACATCCTGGTCGCGCGCCGCGCCGTGAGCGGAGAAGTCGAACGCCTTGCCAAGGTTGTCGCCGCACATCATGAGGAGCATCCTCTCGATCCGGGATTGTCATTGCAATCGCTGCGCGCGGCGGTGAATGCACCCGCGGCAGTGCTCGATTTGTTGATCGAGCATGGGATGAAGAAGCAGTCATTCGAGCGCACCGAAGATGGCGCGGCGGTGCGCAAGCCTGGTTGGAAGGCCGCGCTGCGCGAGCGGGCCGGCGACGCGGGCGGGCGCCTGGCGCAGCGGCTCGCCGAGGCAAAGTGGCAGCTGCCCACGGTCGCCGAGTTGCAAAAGGAGCTCGGGGATCCCACCGTGCCGGCGTTGCTCGCGCATCTGGCGCGCGAGGGATCAGTCGAACGGGTGGATCAGGAGCGATACGCCTTGAAACAGGCACTGGACGACTTCCGGCGGGCGGTCGAAGACACATTGCGAGAGCTTGGTGCCGCGACGCCGGCCCAATTCCGCGACCGTCTGGGCTTGACGCGCAAGTACTTGATTCCGTTGCTCGAGTGGGCGGACCGGCGGGGCATCACGAGTCGTAAGGGAGATACCCGGGTTCTGCGTGCTTGACAGGGTGGAATGACCGTTCCTAGGTTTTCCATACAGCAGTCACTATCGCGCCCAGTACCTACAAGGAGAGCGGTCCAACGCATCTTTACGTTTGCCGAGGGGTGGGGGATGAAGCTGTATGCTTGGGCAGTGCTGGTCGGGGGGCTCGGTGGGGGGCTTCTCACGGCGGCGGTTGATGGCGTACGAGGGCAAGCGGCGCCCGCTCCGCTCGTAGAGCTCAAACAGAATTATCCGAATCCTTTCAATCCGGCGACCACGATCCCGTTCATCTTGAGCGGCGATCTCTTTGCCAACGGTCACCGGCCGAAGGTTTCGCTCACCATTTACAACGTGCTCGCGCAAGTCGTCGCGGTTCCGATTCTTCAGGGAACCGGTGAGGAGCTGACCAATCGCGAGCTGACGTGCACTCCCGTCGCGGGTGTGTGCGCGTTTACCGCGTATTGGAACGGCAACGTGCTCAACACGGACCGCGAGGCGGCATCGGGCGTGTACATCTACCAGCTGGTGGTCGACGGGCGCAGGTTTACGAAGAAGATGATTGTGATGAAATAAGGGCGGCGAAGAGAAGCCCGCATCTTCTCGCCGCCCTGTCATTTCGACATCTTTCCCCGGCACGCCAGTTGCCTTGGGGGCCGGCATGATCCAACCAGATCGACTAACCGTAAAGGCCGCTGAAGCCCTTCAGCAGGCCGCTGCGCTTGCGCGCACCCGCGGCAACCCCGTCGTCAACGACGCGCACCTTTTCTATGCCCTCCTGCAGCAGGACGAGGGGATTGTCGTGCCCTTGCTGCAGAAGGCCGGACTGAACGTCACCCAGCTCCAGGCCGACACGGAGCGCGAGATCGGGCGGTTCCCCAAGCAATCCGGTGGCGTTGAACCGACGCTGGCGAGGGAGCTGTCCCGCGTCCTGGACCGCGCCGATGAAGAAGCGAAATCGCTCGGTGACGCCTATGTGTCGACCGAGCATCTGCTGCTCGCTCTCGTCGAAGAGAAGGGCACTACGGCTCGCCAACTGCTATCGGCGGGTGGTGTCAATCGCAAAGAGCTGCTCGCCGCCCTGGAGGGAGTGCGCGGCGCGCATCGCGTCGTGGACCAGGAGCCCGAGAGCAAGATCCAGTCGTTGCAGCGGTTCACGCGCGACCTCACCGAGCTCGCCCGCAAAGGGAAGCTCGACCCCGTCATCGGCCGTGACGAAGAGATTCGCCGCGTCATGCAGGTGCTGTCTCGCCGTACCAAGAACAATCCCGTGTTGATTGGCGAACCCGGTGTCGGCAAGACTGCAATCGTCGAGGGCCTGGCGCAGCGCATCGTCAATGGCGACGTCCCGGACTCGCTCAAGAACAAACATCTGCTCGCGCTCGATATCGGTGCGCTGGTCGCTGGCACCAAGTACCGTGGCGAGTTCGAGGAGCGGCTCAAGTCCGTTCTCAAGGAACTGACGTCCGCTGAAGGGAGATACATCGTCTTCATCGACGAGCTCCACACGCTGGTCGGTGCCGGCGGCGCCGAAGGCGCGGTCGATGCTTCCAACATGCTGAAGCCCGCACTCGCGCGCGGCGAGCTGCACGTCGTCGGCGCCACGACACTGGATGAGTACCGCAAGCACATCGAGAAGGACGCGGCTCTGGAGCGGCGCTTCCAGCAGGTGTACGTCGGCGAGCCCTCGGTCGAGGACACAATCGCGATCCTCCGTGGCCTGAAGGAGCGCTACGAGGTGCACCACGGGATCCGGATCACGGACAACGCGATCGTCGCGGCGGCGACGCTGTCGCACCGCTACATCACCGACCGCTTCCTGCCCGACAAGGCGATCGATCTGATCGACGAGGCGGCGGCGCGGCTGCGCATCGCGATCGATTCATTGCCGCAGGAAATCGACGAGGTCGAGCGCAAGATCGTGCAGCTCGAGATCGAGCGTCAGGCGCTGGCGAAGGAGAAGGACAAGGCGTCCAAGGAGCGTCGCGAGAAGATCGAGCAGGAGCTCGCCGGCCTGCGCGAGCGCTCCAACGCGATGAAAGCGCAGTGGCAGGCTGAAAAGGACGCGATTCAGAAGATTCAGGCGAAGAAGGCGGAGCTCGAGCAGCTCCGGACCGAAGCGGAGCAGGCGACGCGGCGCGGCGATCTTCAGAAAGCCGCGGAGATCAGCTACGGGCGCGTGCCGGCTGCCGAAAAGGAAATCCAGACGCTCGAGAAGCGCCTCGCGGAGATTCAGAAGAAGGGCAAGTACCTGAAGGAAGAAGTCGATGCCGAGGACATTGCCGAAATCGTGTCCAAGTGGACCGGCATCCCCGTTTCCAAGATGCTCGAGTCGGAGAAGGAGCGGCTGCTCAAGCTCGAAGACGAGTTGGGCCGCCGCGTCATTGGCCAGCGCGAAGCGCTCGCGGCGGTGTCGAACGCCGTGCGCCGGGCGCGCGCGGGGTTGCAGGATCCCAATCGCCCGACCGGCTCGTTCATCTTCCTGGGCCCAACCGGCGTGGGAAAGACCGAGACCGCCAAGGCGCTCGCCGAGTTCCTGTTCGACGACGAGCGCGCGCTCGTGCGGATCGACATGTCGGAGTACATGGAGAGGCATGCCGTGGCCCGGTTGATCGGCGCGCCGCCGGGATATGTCGGATACGAAGAGGGCGGCCAGCTCGCCGAGGCGATTCGCCGCCGGCCGTACTCGGTGGTGCTGTTCGATGAAATCGAGAAAGCGCATCCCGATGTCTTCAACGTGTTGCTCCAGATCCTGGACGACGGCCGTTTGACGGACTCGCAGGGTCGGACCGTCGATTTCCGCAACACGGTGCTCATCATGACGTCGAACATCGGCTCGCAGTATCTGATCGAGGCGGGAACGAGTGGCGTTGCCTGGGAGCAGGCGGAGACGAAGGTGACCGAGCTGCTGCGGCAGGCGTTCAAGCCGGAGTTTCTGAACCGGGTGGATGACATCATCATCTTCCGGCCGCTGACGCATGACGACATTGAGCGCATCGTAGACATTCAGATCAAGCGGGTGGAGCGGTTGCTCGCCGATCGGAAGATCAGGATCGAAATCACACCGGCGGCGAAACAGCTGCTCGTGGCTGAGGGCTACGATCCCGTCTACGGTGCTCGTCCCCTCAAACGCGCGATCCAGCGGTTGCTGCAGAATCCGCTGGCGGTGGCCGTGCTCGAGGGTCAATACGCGGAGGGCGACCGGGTCCGCGTTGACCGTGGTAAGGACGGGAACTCGCTGAGCTTTGAGCGCGCTCGAGAGCCCGTGCGTGCCTAACGACGGGAAACGGGAAACGGGAAACGGGATGCGGGCGGCGCGGGAGCAGGCGCGGCGCGCAGCATCACTCGATGAAGTCCCGATCGGCGCCGTCGTGATGCGCGGCGACGAGATCGTTGCCGAGGCGCACAACGAGACGGTCGCCCGAAAGAATCCCACATATCACGCCGAGTTTCTGGCTATCGAGCGAGCCCTCGAGGCGCTCGAGACTGACCGCCTGACTGACTGCACGCTCTACGTCACGATCGAGCCATGTGCGCAATGTGCGGGGGCGATCGTATTGGCGAAAGTTGGAAAGCTCGTGTTTGGGGCGTACGACGAGAAGGCGGGAATGTGCGGGTCTCTAGGAGATCTGGTGCGGCATCCGCGGCTGAATCACCGGGTGGAGGTCACGGGTGGCGTCGAAGCTGAGGCGTGCGGTCAGTTGCTGCGGGATTTTTTTGCCGTGCGGCGCGTCTAAACGATAACGGTCTCATCGCTATCGCGCCCGATCATGGCGCATGGCGGATTGCTTCGACCCCCGCCGAGGCGGCACATTATGGCCATGTCGTTCCCACTTCCGACGTACACCGTGGATATGGTGCGCGCGTTCCCCGACGACGGGCAGCGCTACGAGCTGGTCGAGGGAATCCTGCTCGTGACGCCGGCGCCGGCGTCCGACCATCAGGTTGTAATCGCGCGGCTGCTCGCTGCCCTCCACACCTACCTCGGCGACCACGGGCCAGCGTATGTCGTGAGTCCCGGAGAAATCGAGGTCGCGCAGAAGCTGCATCTCGAACCCGATCTCCTCGTCTACCCATCCACATTCCGACCCGGCACCAAATGGACCCAGATTGACGGCTGGTGGCTCGCTGTGGAGGTCCTGAGTCCGTCGTCCAAGCATTATGATCGGGACTATAAGCTCGAGGCCTATCTGCGTGTAGGTGTGGCGGAAGTGTGGATGGTGGATCTCGATCGCGGTTGCTGCGAGGTGTCCAGCGTGGACGGTCGACGCTCGATCCCGGAGTACCGACAGGTGCGTTGGCATCCTTCGGGGATGAAGCAAACGCTCGAACTCGATCTCGAGACGATTTTTCGCGACGTTATGTAGACACCCGGCGCCGCTCGCACGCCACTTCACCGAGACTCATATTCTGAAGTTCAGATGATAGCCGACGGAGAGATTGTGAAGGACGACTCTTGCCTCCACGGCGCTCCCGACAATCCACACAGCTCGTCGCAGGGACGGCTTGGAGATACGAGCGACTGAAAGGTTGGCGATCGCGCTCAACGCCGTGTACGTATTCAAGCGACCAACGCTGGGGTGCGGCCCTAGGAATACATTTAGCTCCTGAGGTCTGCTGCCTCTCCGCACGTAGTCCACGGTCGTAAGCCAATCGGCGGCAAGTAGCGTGGTAGAGGTTGCCAGGAGAGCGTAGTCGGTCCCTGTGAGCCGACGTGACGGTGCCGAGCACTGGGACTGTGCCGAACCTACAGCAGCGTGGAGTAGGCTTCCGGCAACGACGATGAACGCCAGCCGACCCGTCGGTTGGTGAATCCACGTTTTTACTCTCACAGCAGGGCAGCACTACTGCGCGTGATCACGGCGGTCGCGGTCTCGATTTGTTCGTCCGTTATATAAGGCGCGGGCCCCAGCCGCACTGTATCGCCGCGGTAATCGGTCCGGATGTTCTGCTGCCGAAGCTCGCGTTGCAGCCGCGCAGCGCGGGCTGTGCTCAGGGCCAAGAATCCACCAATTGAGCGGAGCGGGACTGGTAGATCAACATCGATGGCTGATGCGAGCTTGCCAATTTGATGCTGATTCAGCTCGCGCAGCTTTTCCGGCGTAAGCTTGTGCTCTTCGACGAATTTAAACACCGCCGCTCCACGATAGTGGCTCGTAAAGTCGTACGTCGCACCCGCAAACAGCGCCGGTCCCGGCCCATACTCCACGCGCCTACTCGGCGCCTTGCTCAGATCCGTGAACTCACTAAACCACCCGGTCACCACCGGTCGTAGCGTGGTATCAGCAGGAAACCGCAAGAACGCATTGCCCGGGCCGAGCTGGCAGTACTTGTAACCGCCTCCCACGACATACGCGCGCTCCAGCCCTTCCTTCTTTAAAGAGAACGGCACGACGTTGAGCGCATGATAGGCATCCACCAACAACTCAGCCCCTACCCGCTCGCATGCTTCAAGTGTCGCTCTGAGATTCGGGACGATATGCGCATTGGTGTACAGCACCGCGGAGACGAGCACCGCCGCCGTGCGATCGTCCACCACTCGCGCCAACCGCTCGGCGAGCGTCGCGGCGGGGAGGGCAGGGACCTTGACCACATCGATACCTTCCTCGGCCAATCGATCGAGTTGGCGACGAATGGTGTGAAACTCGCCGTCTGTCGTGATCAGCTTCGGACGCTTGCGAAGGTTCAGAGCCGATAAGAACCGGACGACCAGCTCGTGCGTATTCGGTGCGAGCGCGATGCGGTCGGGGGAATCGTCGAGGAGCCGCGCAAACCCAAGCCGCACATCGTTTGCCTTCTCAAACGCCCTATCCCACACCTCATCTACCAATTCCGCCGCGTCGAGCCATGCCTGTTGCTGAGCCTCGCACGCCACGTCAGGCCATGCTTGATGCGAATGGCCGGTCAGCAGAATGCGCTCAGTGACACGAAAGCGAGTGTAGTGCTTGGCGAGCTCTTCAGGATTTATCACAGCTCAGAACGAATAGCCCAGAGATCTGGAAAGGCGGGTTGATTGAGCGTCTTCATTAAGTATTCGGCCCCCGCGGAGCCGCCCGTCCCCATC